>NZ_JBDYCV010000001.1:0-137028 GCF_040495915.1 Shigella sp. FJ200513
TTTTCTGCTCATTATTAGCTCCTTCTGATGCCATTCTATTTCAGGAAGGAGTGTCCGTTAAACTCAGGCTACCTCAATACAAGCAAAAACTTTCTCACTGGCTGTCACCCTTGCTGGAACCGGGTGAAGATGTTTATCAGCTTTCGGGTAACGATCTCGCGCTGCGACTGAATACAGAATCGCACCAGGAGCGCATTACCGCACTGGATAGTCATCTCAAGCAATTTCGTTTCTTTTGGGATGGGATGCCGATGCAACCGCAGATTGGCGTCAGTTACTGCTATGTGCGCTCGCCAGTGAATCATATCTACCTGCTGCTGGGAGAGCTAAATACGGTCGCCGAACTTTCCATCGTGACCAACGCCCCGGAAAATATGCAGCGTTGCGGGGCAATGTATTTGCAACGCGAATTGAAAGATAAAGTCGCGATGATGAATCGACTACAGCAGGCGCTGGAACACAACCATTTTTTCCTGATGGCCCAGCCGATTACCGGTATGCGTGGTGATGTTTACCATGAAATTCTTCTGCGCATGAAAGGTGAGAATGATGAACTGATCGGCCCCGGTAGCTTCTTGCCGGTCGCGCACGAATTTGGTTTATCGTCGAGTATCGACATGTGGGTCATTGAGCATACGCTGCAATTTATGGCTGAAAACAGAGCGAAGATGCCCGCTCACCGTTTTGCTATTAATCTGTCTCCAACCTCGGTATGTCAGGCTCGTTTTCCTGTTGAAGTCAGTCAGTTGCTGGCTAAATATCAGATTGAAGCGTGGCAACTTATTTTTGAAGTCACCGAAAGTAATGCTCTGACCAATGTTAAGCAGGCGCAAATCACCTTGCAGCATCTTCAGGAATTAGGCTGCCAGATTGCGATTGATGATTTCGGCACCGGCTACGCCAGCTATGCACGGCTTAAAAATGTGAATGCCGATCTGCTTAAAATTGACGGCAGCTTTATCCGCAATATTGTGTCAAATAGTCTGGATTATCAGATTGTGGCGTCGATTTGCCATCTGGCGCGAATGAAGAAAATGCGGGTAGTGGCAGAGTACGTTGAAAACGAAGAGATCCGCGAGGCGGTGCTCTCTTTGGGGATCGATTATATGCAGGGTTATCTTATTGGTAAGCCGCAACCGTTAATTGATACGCTGAATGAAATCGAACCCATTCGCGAAAGTGCCTGAATAATGCGGGCCGACATTTCTCGTCGGCCCGCAAAGCATTAAGCGGCGATTTCTGGGGTACTTTCTTCTTCAATTTTCAACCGCCAGCCAGCCACGCCTTCCCAGTATTCTTGCTCCTTTTCCAGATCAAGCAGTACCAGCGCATTCTGACTAAACCAGTCATGCGGGAAACGCAGTGTCCAGTGACTGTCATCAGTAATCAGTGTCAATGTTGGCGGTGTGGTGGTTGCCTGACGTTGATTGTTTAGTAATACGCCAAGGCGCAATAGCTGTATCAGTGGCAGGAACTGTTTCTTCTTAAACAAGGTAAAGCGCGGCAGATCGTCGAGCTTAATCGCTTTACGGTGATAGCGCACCAGTGTCGCCATCATCAGCTGCTGTTCCTGATTAAAACCCGGCAAGTCACTGTTTTGCAGAATATAAGCGGAGTGGCGATGCAAACCGCTGTGGTTGATATTCAACCCGACCTCATGCAGCATGGCGGCCCATCGCAGTAGCGCCTCCAGTTGCGGATGCGCCAGCTTCGGTTGCTGTTCCCGCCACTGTTCGTACATTTGCATAGTGGTATCCAGCACTCGTCGGGCCTGTTCGCTGTCTATGTGATACTGGTTGGCGAGGCTGCTGGCGGTGCGACTACGCACATCCTGATGACGGAAACGTCCTTCCATTTCATACAGTACGCCTTCGCGTAACGCCCCGTCAGAAAGGCGCAGTTCACGGATGGCTAAAGCATCAAACACACCACATAAAATCGCCAGTCCAGGAACGAAGACTGTTTTCCGCTCTTCGGAAAGACCCGGTAAACTCAGCGATGCGAAATTACGGTGACGTAAAATTTCTTTTACCAGTTTTTCCAGACGTTCCGGGGTAATTATCCCGTCTTTCTCGCCCATTTCCATTAACACTTCATGGGCGGCTTTTATGGTACCGGAAGCGCCCATTGCAACGTTCCAGCCCTGAATACGGAATTGCCAGGTTAAAGTTTCCAGTTTTTGTGCTGCCGCCATGCGAGCGCGCTGAAAATTCTCTTTATTGATGACCCCGCCAGGAAAATAAAGCTGGGCAAAGCTGACACAACCCATCCGGCGGCTTTCAACGAGAATAGGTTCGAAATTTTCACCAATCACCAGTTCCGTAGATCCGCCGCCAATATCAATAACCAGTTTGCGACCTTTTTCCGGTTGGGTATGTTCCACGCCCATAAAAATCAGACGGGCTTCTTCATTACCGGAAATAATTTCAATCGGGTAGGGAATGACCTTTTCCGCGCGTTTCAGAAAGTCAGTGGCGTTCAGCGCCTGACGCAGCGTATGGGTGCCGACTATACAGACGCTGGCAGGAGAAAACCCTTGTAGCCGTTCGGCAAACAGCGACAGACAGTTCAAACCGCGCGTCATTGCCTCTTCACTCAACATATTATCTGGCCCCAGGCCGTCCGCCAGATGCACCCGCTGTTTCAGGCGGCCAATAATCTGCATGGCACCATCTACCACACGGGCTATGACCATGTGAAAACTGTTTGAACCAAGATCGACCGCAGCAAACTCCTGCGGACGAGGGGATTTATCGTGTATTGGCATAGGGTTATTCAGGTTGTTCGAGTGATTTGATGTAGTCGTAAATCGCCAACTGCGCCCGTACTTTGCGGCGATTGCCGCGGGGAACGTAGCGATTACTGAGTTCTTTATCGATATAACGTGCTTTGACCGTATCGCTGAACAATATGTCGATGATGTCCAGCACCCGCTGCTTCAGGCGCGGATCGAGCAGCGGTGTCGCCACTTCAATACGATAATCAATATTGCGCGTCATCCAGTCGGCGGAAGAAAGGTAGACCTTTTTATCGCCGCCATTTTCAAAAATATAAACCCGGTCATGTTCAAGGTAACGGTCAACAATACTGATGGCACGAATGTTGTCGCTAATGCCTTCCAGATTGGGGATCAGCGAACACATTCCGCGAACCAGCAGATTAACCGGTACGCCGGAGCTGGAGGCCGCATACAGACGATCAACCAGGCCTTTATCGACAAGGTTATTTAGCTTCAGGGTGATACCACTGGGCAGCCCTTGCTGCGCGTTGGCGATTTCGCGGTCTACCATTTCATATAACAGACGGCGAGAGTTTTGCGGTGACACCATTAAATAATCAAATGTCACCGGGCGGTATGGGTTTTCAATAAAGTTAAATACCCGCCGTACTTCGTTGGTGATACGCGCATCTGCGGTCAGCAACGAATAGTCAGTATAAAGACGCGCGGTTTTTTCGTTAAAGTTCCCGGTCCCGATGTGTGCGTAACGGACCACTTCACCGTTTTCTTTACGTGAAATCAGGAACAGTTTGGCGTGAATTTTCAGCCCCGGCGCAGAGAAGATAACGTGCACGCCTGCTTCGGTCAGGCGCTTCGCCCAGTGAATGTTGGCTTCTTCGTCGAAACGCGCCTGTAACTCAACCACCACAGTGACTTTCTTACCGTTATGTGCGGCGTGGATCATCGAGTCGATGATGCGTGAATCTTTCGCCACGCGGTAAATGTTAATTTTAATCGCCAGTACGCTTGGGTCGAACGAAGCCTGACGCAGCAGTTCCAGCACATGCTCAAAGGTGTGATAAGGATAATAGAGCAACACATCGCGTTCGCGAATGGCATCAAAACCATTGCGGAACTGGGCTTTATCAAACCAAATATGGCGTAAACGCGGCAGTGGTTTGTTCACCAGATTGGCTTTGCCGACATTGGGGAAATTAATAAAGTCTTTAAAATTATGATAACGACCGCCGGGGACGATGGAGTCGTAGCGGGAAATAGTCAGTTTTTCGCGTAACACTTCAACCAGCGCATTGGGCATATCGCGCTGATAAACAAAACGCACCGGCTCAGCAGTTAAACGCTGCTTGAGACTGGAAGACATCAACTCCATCAGGCTGGCTTCCATCTCATGCACTAAATCGTATTCGGCATCGCGGGTCATCTTCATTGAATAGGCATTCAGCGCGTCATAATCAAAGAAGCCTTTGAAAATATCATCAAGGCAGTAACGCAGAATGTTATCCAGAAGAATCATCGGCTTGCGTCGACGCGGCGCTTCTGGCGGTAAATTCACAAAGCGCGGCACTTTATCTGATGGGATCTCCAGCAGCGCGTAACGGATGCTATCGCTACGGATAATTTCCACCGCCAGATAGGTGTAATCATCTTTCAGGAACTGCACTAAGTCAGTGTCAGGATTGATTAAAATCGGCGTAATGTGCTGACGCAGATACTGCTTAAAATAATGACGCAGCCAGTTTTGTTGATTGACGGAGAGCTGGCGTTCATTAATCAGGAAGATCTGGTTGCGCGCCATCTCCAGCAATAGCTCGTTGTAGAGGCCGTCGAATTCCTGATCGGCTTTCAGCACCCGGGACTGAATTTTGCCCAGTAAATGGCGGGAATGAGCGTTGGAGCCTTGTTCTTCGCTAATAATGATGCGTCGCTTCAGTTCAGCGAAGCGGACTTTATAGAACTCATCAAGGTTATTGGAATAGATCCCCAGGAAACGCATCCTTTCAATCAGCGGGTTAGATTTGTCCGCCGCTTCCTGAAGCACGCGTTCATTGAACGATAACCAACTGAGCTCTTTTTCGATGTATAGCTTTTCCTGACCCATTACCACTTTTACTCCGTTTTATTCACGGGACACTGCCTGGATATTATGGCGAGCAATATTGGCAGATGTCCAACTATGCCAGAAAAGGGGGAAAAAAACTGCTGGAGCTTGCGATTTACAGGTGAATTGAAAAACGCCAGCGGCAGAGCTGGCGCTTTAACTACGGGGGCATTACTCGTCGGCAGCGTAGCCCTGCGGCGGCAGACGTTGACCATCCAGCCACGCGGCGTTTTCGTGCATTTTCAGACGACCATCGGCAAACCAGCTAATCACCAGTGGATAAATAGCGTGTTCCTGGGTTTGCACGCGGGCGGTGATGTCATCTTCCGTATCACCAGCAAATACCGGGACTTTCGCCTGTAAAATAACCGGGCCACCGTCCAGTTCATCGGTGACGAAATGCACCGATGTACCGTGCTCTTCATCGCCATTTTCCAGCGCCTGACGATGGGTGTGTAATCCGGGATATTTCGGCAGCAGAGAAGGGTGAATGTTCAGCAAACGCCCGGCATAGTGGGAGACAAACGCCGGGCTGAGAATGCGCATAAAACCAGCCAGCACGACCACATCGGGTGCGTACATGTCGATTTCATGAATCAACTCCCGGTCATAGGCTTCACGACTGTCAAACGCGCTGGCGATGAGCGTATGCGTTGCAATACCCGCCTGGCGGGCGCGTTCAAGGCCGAACGCGTCGGCCTTATTGCTGAAAACTGCCCGTACGGTGCCTTTAATTTTGTTGGTTTTACAGGCGTCAATAATTGCCTGTAAATTACTTCCGTTGCCGGAAATAAGCACCACAATATTCATTATTCGATAACCACGCGTTGTTCGGAATCAGAGGCTTTGATGATACCGATTTTCCACGCGTTTTCACCGTTGGCATTTAGCAGGGCGAGGGCTTTGTCCACTTCCGGAGCAGGCAGGGCGATAATCATCCCGACGCCGCAGTTGAAGGTGCGATACATTTCATGGCGCTCAACGTTACCTGCCGTTTGCAGCCAGTTGAACACTTCCGGCCACTGCCAGGAAGATTCATCAATCACTGCCTGGGTATTATCTGGCAATACGCGCGGAATGTTTTCCCAGAAGCCGCCGCCGGTCAGGTGCGCAATGGCATGCACATCGACCTTTTCAATCAACTCCAGCACTGACTTCACGTAAATGCGGGTCGGTGCCAGCAGATGATCGGCTAATGGCTTACCATCAAGTTCGGTGGTTTGCGGATCACAACCGCTGACTTCAAGAATTTTGCGCACCAGCGAATAGCCGTTCGAGTGCGGACCGCTGGAACCGAGTGCAATCAGCACATCGCCGTCGCTGACTTTAGAGCCGTCGATGATTTCTGATTTTTCTACCACGCCCACGCAGAAACCCGCGACATCGTAATCTTCACCGTGATACATCCCCGGCATTTCTGCCGTTTCGCCACCCACCAGAGAACAGCCCGATTGCAGACAACCTTCCGCGATGCCGCTGATCACCGCTGAAGCGGTATCAACATCCAGTTTTCCGGTTGCGTAATAGTCGAGGAAAAACAGCGGTTCCGCACCTTGCACCACCAGGTCATTAACGCACATGGCGACCAGATCAATACCAATGGTGTCGTGACGTTTTAAGTCCATTGCCAGACGCAGCTTGGTACCTACGCCGTCAGTGCCGGAAACCAGCACGGGTTCACGATATTTTTGCGGCAATGCACACAGCGCACCGAAGCCGCCCAGACCGCCCATCACTTCCGGACGACGCGTTTTCTTCACTACGCCTTTGATTCTTCCAACCAGAGCATTACCCGCGTCAATATCAACACCGGCATCTTTGTAGCTAAGAGAGGTTTTATCGGTCACTGCTTGGGTCCCCACGCGTTACTTGCGGTAGAAAAATAAAATTCGGCGCAATTCTAACAGGGAAAGCAAACGTTTGCGAGACTGTTTTACACAACCTTTTTGCACGTCTTTTCCCCGGGCGCGCGGCGAAAGAAGACTTGTGCCAGGGCAAAGGTTAGTTTTCGGATGGAATAATCTTCTTTCATAACCATTTGAATATAAAATAACTTTATCTCAAACTGTTATCATTTTGACTAAAGTCAACGAAAATAATATTGCCGCCCTGAAGAAAGGAGGTATAATCCGTCGATTTTTTTGTGGCTGCCCCTCAAAGGAGAAAGAGTATGAAGATCGTGGAAGTCAAACACCCACTCGTCAAACACAAGCTGGGACTGATGCGTGAGCAAGATATCAGCACCAAGCGCTTTCGCGAACTCGCTTCCGAAGTGGGTAGCCTGCTGACTTACGAAGCGACCGCCGACCTCGAAACGGAAAAAGTAACTATCGAAGGCTGGAACGGCCCGGTAGAAATCGACCAGATCAAAGGTAAGAAAATTACCGTTGTGCCAATTCTGCGTGCGGGTCTTGGTATGATGGACGGTGTGCTGGAAAACGTTCCGAGCGCGCGCATCAGCGTTGTCGGTATGTACCGTAATGAAGAAACGCTGGAGCCGGTACCGTACTTCCAGAAACTGGTTTCTAACATCGATGAGCGTATGGCGCTGATCGTTGACCCAATGCTGGCAACCGGTGGTTCCGTTATCGCGACCATCGACCTGCTGAAAAAAGCGGGCTGCAGCAGCATCAAAGTTCTGGTGCTGGTCGCTGCGCCAGAAGGTATCGCTGCGCTGGAAAAAGCGCACCCGGACGTCGAACTGTATACTGCATCGATTGACCAGGGACTGAACGAGCACGGATACATTATTCCGGGCCTCGGCGATGCCGGTGACAAAATCTTTGGTACGAAATAAAGAATAAAAATAATTAAAGCCGACTTTAAGAGTCGGCTTTTTTTTGAGTAAAGCGCCTATAACACATAATACAGAGGATAATACTATGACGCGCCGTGCTATCGGGGTGAGTGAAAGACCGCCACTTTTACAGACAATCCCGCTTAGTTTGCAACATTTGTTCGCCATGTTTGGTGCAACCGTCCTGGTGCCCGTCTTATTTCATATTAACCCGGCGACTGTACTGTTATTTAACGGTATTGGAACGCTGCTGTATCTCTTCATCTGTAAAGGGAAAATTCCGGCTTATCTTGGTTCCAGCTTTGCCTTTATTTCACCGGTATTGTTACTGTTGCCGTTAGGGTATGAAGTCGCGCTGGGCGGCTTTATTATGTGCGGCGTGCTGTTCTGCCTGGTTTCTTTTATCGTGAAGAAAGCGGGGACCGGCTGGTTGGACGTGCTGTTTCCACCTGCGGCAATGGGCGCAATCGTTGCCGTCATCGGTCTGGAGCTGGCGGGCGTAGCTGCCGGTATGGCGGGTTTACTCCCGGCTGAAGGGCAAACGCCAAACTCCAAAACCATCATCATCTCTATTACCACCCTGGCGGTCACGGTTTTAGGTTCCGTGCTGTTTCGTGGTTTCCTGGCAATTATCCCGATTTTAATTGGCGTGCTGGTGGGGTACGCGCTCTCTTTCGCAATGGGAATTGTCGATACCACGCCGATTATTAATGCTCACTGGTTTGCACTGCCAACCCTCTATACGCCGCGCTTCGAGTGGTTTGCCATTCTGACTATTCTGCCAGCGGCGTTAGTGGTTATTGCCGAACACGTAGGGCACCTGGTAGTAACGGCTAATATCGTCAAAAAAGATCTGCTGCGCGATCCAGGTCTGCACCGTTCGATGTTTGCTAACGGCCTGTCGACCGTGATCTCCGGCTTCTTTGGCTCTACGCCAAATACCACTTACGGAGAAAACATTGGCGTGATGGCGATCACCCGTGTTTACAGTACCTGGGTTATCGGCGGGGCGGCGATTTTCGCTATCCTGCTTTCCTGCGTCGGTAAACTGGCTGCCGCTATCCAGATGATCCCATTGCCGGTGATGGGCGGCGTTTCGCTGCTGCTTTATGGTGTCATTGGTGCTTCCGGTATTCGTGTTTTGATCGAATCGAAAGTGGATTACAACAAAGCACAGAACCTGATCCTGACTTCCGTGATTTTGATCATCGGCGTCAGTGGCGCGAAGGTAAACATCGGCGCGGCGGAGTTAAAAGGTATGGCGCTGGCGACCATCGTCGGTATCGGCTTAAGTTTGATTTTCAAACTGATCAGTGTGCTGCGCCCTGAAGAAGTGGTGCTGGACGCAGAAGACGCGGATATAACAGACAAATAATGTACCGACCGGGCAGTGTTGCTGCCCGGTTCAAACATCATGGGATTCTGTGGTAAACTTCTCGCGATTTTGTGAAATCCTGGTTGAGGTATCTCTGAACACACCGGCACAGCTCTCTTTGCCACTTTATCTTCCTGACGACGAAACCTTTGCAAGTTTCTGGCCGGGGGATAACTCCTCTTTACTGGCCGCGCTGCAAAACGTGCTGCGTCAGGAACATAGCGGTTACATCTATCTCTGGGCACGCGAAGGCGCGGGGCGCAGCCATCTGCTGCACGCGGCTTGCGCGGAATTGTCGCAGCGTGGCGATGCGGTGGGCTATGTCCCGCTGGATAAACGCACCTGGTTTGTTCCGGAAGTGCTCGACGGTATGGAGCATTTGTCGCTGGTCTGTATCGACAACATTGAGTGTATTGCAGGCGATGAGTTGTGGGAGATGGCGATTTTCGATCTCTACAATCGAATTCTGGAATCGGGCAAAACACGGTTGTTGATCACCGGCGATCGTCCACCGCGGCAGTTGAATCTGGGATTACCGGATCTCGCGTCGCGTCTCGACTGGGGGCAGATCTACAAATTGCAGCCACTTTCTGATGAAGATAAGTTGCAGGCGCTACAGTTACGCGCGCGTTTGCGTGGTTTTGAACTGCCGGAAGATGTGGGGCGTTTCTTGCTGAAGCGGCTCGACAGAGAAATGCGCACGCTATTTATGACGTTGGATCAGTTGGATCGTGCGTCGATTACCGCGCAACGTAAGCTGACCATTCCGTTTGTGAAAGAAATTCTGAAGTTGTAGATAAGGTGTTTATTGTCGGATGCGGCGCGAACGCCTGACCTACGCGAAGTTAATCCATAGTATTCGTAGGCCGGATAAGACGTGGCAAGCGTCGCATCCGGCAATGTGCTTCAACTAGCGATGGAGCACATCTTAACCCACGATTTCCAGTACCTGCTCCGGTGGACGACCAATCCGCGCTTTGCCATTCGCGACCATAATCGGGCGCTCCATCAGCTTCGGATTATCCACCATTGCCTGAATCAGCGCCTCTTCGCTAAGCGAACTGTCAGCCAGGTTTAGTTCTTTATAAAGATCCTCTTTCTGGCGCATCAATTCACGGGCGCTATTCATCCCCAGCATTTTCAGCAAATCGCGCAGCGTTGCCGCATCGGCGGGTGTCTCAAGGTAGAGCACCACTTCTGGCTCCACGCCGTTTTCTTTCAGCAGGTTCAGCGTTTCCCGGCTCTTTGAACAGCGTGGGTTATGGTAGATTTTTACCTGTTTGGTCATTGTTCTTCCTTTAATGCGAATTACATCTTGGTATAAGGCTTAAAGCGTTTCTGCAGCTGGCGCAACTGGTCGATGCGCGCATCGTAACGCGCTTGTTGCAGGCTGCCTAATTTCACCTGCGAACTGGCGCTACTCAACAGCGAAATGGCCTGATCGAGTCGTCCGGCGAGCGCATAACCTTCTGCTCGCGCAGCCAGCTCCTGATCGCGGTTATTTAGCGCGGCTTCCGCCTGTGCCAGCAAATCCCAGCCGTTGCTGTCATCTTTATTATTAAAGGTGTAGCGATTCAGAATATTGGCCGCTTCTTGTGGTTGACCGCCTTGCAGATAAGCGTTCGCCAGGTTGAGCTGCAACACCGGATTGGTGCGTAAATCGCGGGCATTTTTCAGGCGATTGATTGCCTCATTGGCTTTGTTTTGCCCAAGATCGATATCGGTAGCCAGATCGAGATACCATGCGTTGCCAGGTTCTGCCGCCAGTAACGGTTGCAGCGTTTTACGCGCCTCGTCGTATTTATTGGCTTCCATCGCCTGTAAAGCACGACCATATTGCGCCGCTCGTTGCTGACGAACGTTTCCTTTCGCCCATTCATCCAGCAAATCACTGGTGAGCTGGTTACGTCCGGAATTATACATCCCCAGTGTGCGCGCTTTCGCCAGATAGAAATCTTCCGACGACTGCACCACCATCGGGCGCATCTGATTAGCACGGTTGCGGGCATCTGCCAGACGACTTTCCGGCAACGGGTGAGTCAATAAAATTTCCGGCGGGCGCGAGGAGTAACGCGCCTGATCGAGCAATTTTTCCAGGAAGGTCGGCATCGCCTGTGGATCGAATCCCGAGCGTTGCAGCACCTGAATACCAATGCGGTCCGCTTCCTGTTCATTTTGCTGGGTGAAACTGATCATCCCCTGGCGCGTTCCCGCCAGTGTACCGGTCAGCGCCGCCATCCCCGCCTGCGGACTGGCCATCGCCAGTAAAATAGAACCTAACGCGCCGACCCAGGTCAGCGGCGCGCTGCGTTGTTGATCTTCCATCGCTCGCGCCAGGTGACGTTGGGTGACGTGGGAGATTTCGTGCGCCATAACTGAAGCCAGTTGACTTTCGTTATCGGAATAACGGAACAGGGCAGAGTGCAGCACCACGTTGCCGCCAAAGAAAGCAAAGGCGTTAATTTCGTCGTTGTTGATCAGAAAAAAATGAAACGGTGTCTTAACCGAATTGGCATGCGAAACCAGACGCATCCCCAGCGAATTAATATATTGCGTTAACAGCGGGTCATTAATTAACGGCGCGCTGCCGCGTAGCTGGCGGACATAATAGTCGCCCATCTGCATTTCCTGACCAATGGAAAGCGTGCTTCCTGCGGAGGTTCCCATATCCGGCAAGGTGTCTGCGCTGTCGGCAAACGCCGGGGCTACCTGACCAATGGTCATAGCAGCAATGAGGGTTGCAACCAGGTTTTTTTTCAACTGCCTGAACATAACCTCTATCCTGTATTTCTGAAGATAGTCATTTGACCGATACTGTGAAATATCGTTCCCACCTCGCCGCCTTTGAGTGTAACGGCGAAGATTAGCCCACTCAAATGACTTTTCAGTTTCCTGAATCCGTCATAAAAAGCGAAGTCTTTTTTGTGACATTTCGATACAATTGCGGATCGCAATCCCGCTCTTGAGGTTCAGGGAAGGTCTTTATGCTCGAAATGTTGATGCAATGGTATCGCCGCCGTTTTAGCGACCCGGAAGCGATTGCCTTGCTGGTTATTTTAGTTGCCGGATTTGGCATTATCTTTTTCTTTAGTGGCCTGCTTGCTCCGTTGCTGGTGGCTATTGTGCTGGCTTATTTGCTGGAATGGCCAACCGTGCGCCTGCAATCTATTGGCTGCTCCCGCCGCTGGGCGACGTCGATTGTATTGGTGGTTTTTGTCGGTATATTGCTACTGATGGCGTTCGTGGTACTGCCTATCGCCTGGCAACAGGGCATCTACTTAATCCGCGATATGCCGGGGATGCTCAATAAGCTTTCTGACTTTGCCGCCACGTTGCCGCGCCGCTATCCGGTGTTAATGGACGCGGGCATTATTGATGCAATGGCCGAAAATATGCGCAGTCGGATGCTGACCATGGGCGATTCGGTGGTGAAAATTTCCCTCGCCTCGCTGGTCGGTTTGCTGACCATAGCCGTCTATCTGGTGCTGGTGCCATTGATGGTCTTCTTCCTGCTGAAAGACAAAGAGCAGATGCTGAACGCCGTTCGCCGGGTGCTGCCGCGTAACCGTGGGCTGGCAGGACAGGTGTGGAAGGAGATGAATCAACAAATCACCAACTATATCCGCGGCAAAGTGCTGGAGATGATCGTGGTGGGGATCGCCACCTGGCTGGGGTTCTTGCTCTTCGGGCTGAACTATTCGCTGCTGCTGGCAGTGCTGGTCGGCTTCTCGGTTCTTATTCCGTACATTGGCGCATTTGTGGTGACCATTCCGGTGGTTGGCGTGGCGCTATTCCAGTTTGGCGCAGGTACTGAATTCTGGAGCTGCTTCGCGGTGTATCTGATTATTCAGGCGCTGGACGGCAACCTGCTAGTACCGGTGTTGTTCTCCGAAGCGGTTAACCTGCATCCGCTGGTGATTATTTTATCGGTGGTGATCTTCGGTGGTTTGTGGGGATTCTGGGGCGTATTCTTCGCCATTCCATTGGCGACGCTGATCAAAGCCGTGATCCACGCCTGGCCCGATGGGCAAATCGCGCAAGAATAATCTTCAGCCCGACGAACTGTTTCGCCGGGCTGATTTTTCAGGATTCCTGACGTAAATAAATAGCCCGACGAACTGTTTCGCCGGGCTGATTTTTCAGGATTCCTGACGTAAATAAATAGCCCGATAACAAATACTCACCAGCACTGCACCGCCGATAATATTACCCAGCATCACCGGGAGCAGATTGGCGGTAATAAAATGGCTGACCGTCAGTGCCGGAAAATTGTCTGCGCTACTGTGCGCCAGTTGCCAGAAGGAGGTAGGGGCGAAATGGCGAATGGCAATGGCGAACGGAATCACAAACAAATTGGCGATACAGTGCTCAAAGCCACTGGCGACAAACAGGGTGATGGACAAAATCATGGCGACGATTTTGTCGCATAACGAACGTCCGCAATAACTCATCCACAGCGCCAGGCAAACCATCAGATTGCACATAATGCCGAGGCTGACAGATTCAGTAAATGTATGATGCATTTTGCCCTCGGCGCAGTGTAAAATCGCGACTCCCCACATCGCGTTTTCACTCATCACCAGCCCGGAAAACCAGATTAACAAACTGAAACAGGCAATACCTGCCAGATTACCGCAGGCCACCAGAAGTGCGTTAATCAGCCAAGTTCGCCAACTAATAACGCCCCGACTTTTTGCCATTACCGTCATTACCGACGAGGTGAACAGGCTGGTGCCGCAAACCGCCAGCAAAATAAAGCCAAGTGTAAAGCAAAGGCCGCCCACCAGATGGGTTAATGCCTATGAAGACGGGGCATCGGCGATAACGGAAAGGTAAAAAGTAAATCCGATCGCCATAAACACGCCAGCGGACATCGCCATAAACACGCCAGCGGACATCGCCATTAAAAAGACCGACACTTTACTGCGGGCAATTTTATGGGCGGCAATCCGTTCAGCGATTGCCGCTTTTCTGGCGCTCAACTGCAAGTCGAAAGAGAGTTTGTTTCTCATGCATACTCCTGCAAAAGCAGATTACAACACCTCGCGAACCGAGATTCCCAGACGCTGCATTCGTGACAGCAGCGTGGTGCGCTTCATCCCTAATCGTGTCGCCGCGCCACGGGGCCCGGCAACAATGCCATTGGTTTCTCGCAATACCTGAACAATGCGCTGACGTTCTTCTTCGTCATTCTCTGGCGTCGTCGGGTGCAGCAACTACGCCATTGAACTGCGAAGCGCTGAATCTTCATTTAGCGTCGGCAGTAAACGGCTTTGTCGGACATTAAGATGTAAATTCAGACTGTTACCGCGAGTCAGCAGTACCGCTCGCTCAATCACGTTTTCCAGCTCGCGCACGTTGCCCGGCCAGTCCCACGACATCAACTGGCGTAGCGCCTCGGTCGGGATGGCGTCAATTGAACGATTCATATGGCGCGCCATTTTTTGCGTGAAATGCTTTGCTAAAAGAGGGATATCTTCCGGACGGTCGCGCAGCGGAGGCAATTCCAGTGGGAAGACATTCAGGCGATAAAAGAGATCGCTGCGAAACTGGCGATCTTCAACCATTTGCCACAAATCACGGTTGGTGGCGGCAATGACTCTGACATTTACCGGGATCGTTCTACTCCCGCCGAGACGCTCAATCTCCCGTTCCTGCAATACGCGCAGCAGTTTAGGCTGAAGTTCTAACGGCAGATCGCCAATTTCATCGAGAAACAACGTGCCGCCATCGGCAATTTCAAAACGACCACGATGGGTATTAATCGCACCAGTAAACGCCCCTTTGTCATGACCGAATAACTCACTTTCCAGAAGACTGGCGGGGATGGCAGCGCAGTTGATTTTGACCAGCGGCTTGTCGTGTCGCGGGCTAAGTTGATGGATCGCTCTGGCGATCACCTCTTTGCCGGTTCCGGTTTCACCGCAAATCAACACCGTACTGTCGCTCTTCGCCACAATATCTACCTGCTGGAGCAGGTCTTCCATTGCCTGGCTTTGATAGATAATGTCACCGACGCCCAGATTCGAAAGGAGCTGCTCGCTAAGCTGGTGGTTTTCTTGCTGCAAACTTTCCTGCAAATCGGTCATTCTACGGCAGGCATCGGCATTGCCAACGGCAATAGCGATGCGATCGGCTATGTGTTGTAGTAGCTGGCAGTTTTCCTCACTAAAGAGAGTGGAAGAGGTATGCGCCAGCAACAATGCACCCGGTGTATGGTTGCCAAAGGTAAGCGGTATAAGGAGCGCAGATTCGCAGCCGTTAGATGCAAGTAAGAGTAATAACGGGTCGCGTTGCCAGAGAAACAGATCATCTGCACGGTGCGTCAAGGTCGGTTGTCGGGTTTGTAGCGTTTGTGTCAGCAATACACTGTCGCCAGGCATATTGTGTGGCAGACACGCACAATGTGAGGCAGAAAGATCGCTGCACCACAGGCTGAACTTCTCGTTCTTTCGATGATCGCCCAGTACCATACTGACTGAAGCCAGACCGAAAAAATGATGGATCTCACGAGCGACGTCAGCGATCAGATCGTCGAGATCAAGATGTGACAGCACTGCATTAGTGATATCCACCAGTACCCGATGATGATCGCGATCTTTCTCCAGCAAACGCAGCGCCACCTGCTGTGCTTCATCATTGAGCCATGATTGCAGAACCGGGGTGATAATGCGTGCCAGCCAGTTAAACAGTGTGCAATCCTGGGGAGTAAAACGGCTGCCGTGGGTACGAATAAAGCGTAGCTCCGCCATTCCACTACTGCCGAGAAGGACGGCGTAACGCGAATAATCGACCATCTCGCCCTGATACTCTGTTGTTGCCGTCACATCGCTGCCATCATCATGGTAGCGGTAATAGAAGTTGCTTTTGAGAACATGCAGTTCAATAAGTTGTACCGGGCTGAACGGCGGCGGCAGCGGGATGAAGGCGCGTAATAAAGACGCCTTGCCGTGTTTCTGCGCTAACCGCTCCGCGAGCATTCCGTTTACCGCTTCAATTGTTATTCCTTGCGGCGGGGCAAACATCGCTTCGTCTGACATAGCCATCAACAGTCCTTATTAATGAGAAATCCTTCTCACGCAATTTTTCTGGCCATCAGATAGATAGCCGGTTCCAGCACAATTTCATCCAACAGATGAATGAATTGAATGCTACGCGCTTGCCACACAGACGTCGCGTCATCTGCCAGTGGCGCGAATGCCCGGGTCAACAGGGCGGTGTGGCTGGCGTCAATAACAATCTCACCAAAAGTCATCACCCCCAGCATCTTACGTCGGGCTTGCTCCTCTTCGACCAGTGCAAGCCAATCTTCGTATTCCGTCAGTGGGCAGCGGAAGGCGACATTCAGACAATCAATCACGCCAACGTGATGACCGATAGCCAGCGAGTAATACATTACCTGAGAGCTGTGTTCCGGCATCTCGTCGCTACTGGCGACAAACTTTTTTCGCAGCGTCCAGAAAACAATTTCCCCGCACTCTTCAGTCATGTAACCCCCGGAGTACGCGAAAGAGTTGCTGAACGATACTATTGAGACGTGGATCGTCGGCATCGCGCAACCAGGTGTTAACCCGATTTCCTGTAGGATCGTCGCTTAAATGGCGCAGGAGCCGATCGCAAATTTCTCGCCCCTGACGATAGCCCGCCAGCCGCCGCGCTTCTCGCTCAATGGCGATACGCTGTGATGGCGGGATCTGCGGCCACAACGGTTGCATAGTCACCCCGGTGGGATCGCGATAATCCACCGCGTGAATCTTCTGTTGCAGCAAACCGAGCGCCACGGCGAAACCGTGAATGGTGGCGGCCGGTGTTGGCGGGCAGCCGGGGATCCAAACATCAATGGGGACAATGGTGTCGCTGCCGCCCCAGACGCTGTAGAGATCGTGGAAAATACCGCCGCCGACACCGCACGCGCCGTAGGAAACACAGATTTTATGATCGGGGGCAGACTCATACGCCCGAAGTGCAGGCATACGCATCGCCCGGGTGACTGCGCCAGTAAATAACAAAATATCGGCGTGACGCGGTGATGAAACAACCTTAATGCCAAAACGTTCTGCGTCGAATACGGGGGTGATGGCAGCAAAAATTTCGATTTCACAGGCGTTGCAGCCGCCGCAATCGATGCGATAAACGTAAGCCGAGCGACGGATATCCTGTAGCAAATGCCGCTTCATCTTTTGCGTTTGCTCGTCCAGCGTGATGGGCTGGCTGACATATTGCGTAAGCACTGGACTCATAGCTGCTCCTTAGCCACCAGCGGTACATCTGTATCGTCGTTGATCAGCGTTGCGCGTTGTTTGCACTCCGGGCAGACGCTCGCTTGCGCCCATAACATTTCGCGGTTTTGTGGAGCATTTTGTTGCTGTGCCAACAATTCAGCAGCCAGTGCGACGGTTTTTTGCGGGGCAAACGGGCGTTCGCAACGGCTGCAACGTTGTAGATGGAACGTCGCGTGGGTATAGAGATCGGCTTTATGGGTGACGGTCAGTTCAAAGTTATTGGTAAGCTGGATGGCTCTGGTCGGGCACACTTCTTCACAACGTCCGCAGTAAATACAACGCCCCAGATAGAGCTGCCAGGTGCGCGAATTTTGCTGGTCGTCGGTCTGGATAGTCAGCGCATTTGCCGGACAAGCACAGGCGCAGGCACCGCAGGCAATACATTGGCTGGGCATCAGGTCCGGTTTCCCGCGAAAGCCTGGGCTGACCTCCAGTGGCGCGAAGGGATATTTCACCGTCGCGGTTCCGGCGCGCATAATAGTTTTCAGTAACTTCAGCATCTTCTGTCCTTACTTCAGCGGCGAACGGTTACGATCAATGCCGTAGCGTTCGATCTCTTTATACAGCACGGTTTTTGACTGGCGCTTGCGCACATCTACCAGCGTCACACGGTCGGTACAGGAGTAGCAGGGATCAAGGCTACCGATAATCAGCGGTGCGTCAGAAACGGTATTGCCGCGCAGCATGTAACGCAACACCGGCCAGTTGGCGTAGGTGGCGGCACGACAGCGCCAGCGGAACAATTTTTGGTTATCACCGAGCATGCTCCAGTGCACGTCTTCACCGCGTGGCGCTTCAACAAAGCCCAGCGCGAATGCGTGAGGTTTATAGCTAAAGCCTTCGGTCAGCAGTGGGGTATCCGGCATGTTGTCGAGGGCAAATTCCAGCATTGCCAGCGAATCAAACGTCTCTTTGACACGGACCATCACGCGGGAGAAAACATCGCCGCCGGTAAAGGTAAACAGTGTTTTTGGAATATTGCCGTAGTCGGCGTAGGGGTGATCAAAGCGCAAATCACGGGCAAAACCACTGCGCGGATCAGCGGCCCTACAGGGCTATAATCACGGGCGATTTGTCGGTCGAGAATGCCAATGCCCTGAGTGCGTTGTTCCATATTCGGCGTAGCAAGCAGCATCTCTACCAGCTCCGACACGTCGGCGCGCATCTCGCGCACCAGTTTCAGCGTTTGCAGACGTTGCTCTTTGAGAATATCGCGGCGAACACCACCAATCAGATTCAGACCGTAGGTTTTACGCGACCCGGTCAGCAATTCCGCCATCGTCATCGACTTTTCCCGCACGCGGAAAAATTGCATAAAGCCGGTATCAAAACCAACAAAATGGCAGGAGAGGCCAAGGTTGAGCAAATGACTGTGTAGCCGCTCGACTTCCAGCAGAATCGAGCGAATAGTATGTGCTCGTTGCGGCACCTCAATCCCCAGTGCATTTTCAACCGAGTTGGTATAGGCCACACTGTGGGCAAAACCGCAAATCCCACACACGCGGTCCGATAAGAAGGTCACTTCGTTGTAGCCCATCCGCGTTTCTGCCAGTTTCTCCATGCCGCGATGGACATAAAACAGGCGGTAATCAGCATCGACAATTTGCTCGCCATCCACAAACAAGCGGAAGTGACCCGGTTCATAGGAGGTGATATGCAGCGGGCCGACAGGGATCACCCGCGCATCGCTGTTGCCCTCATTGATAAACGCATACGTTTCGGAATCTGTCGTCGGTTCAGGGCGCAGTCGATAATCCATCGCATCTTTGCGCAGCGGATGCATATCTTCCGGCCAGTCATCGGGCAACACCAGGCGACGCTGATCCGGCAGGCCAACCGGAATCAGCCCGTACATATCGCGAATTTCTCGCTCGCCCCAGACCGCGGCAGGGACGCGCGGTGTGACTGACGGAAACTCCCGACTGTCGGCATCGACCAGTGCCTTCACCACGATCCAGCATTTTTCGGCCCCTTCCATTGAAAGGGCATAATAAACCGCGTAATGACCGTTAAGTGTCCGCTCGTCGTTGCCAAACAGGACTGGAAGCCAGCCATCATGTTGATAATAAAGATAATGTACAACGTCAGGCAGCAGATTGATTTTCACCGTAATGGTGACCTGTTCAGGCGTTTGTCGCTCTTCATCCAGCACCGCGCCGGGGAACTGCGTTTTCAGGGCGGCGAGAATCGCTTCGCCACGATTTGACGATGAATTAACGTTCACTGTGTTTCTCCGAAACAGATGCGGTGCCTGAAGGCAAAAAATCATGCCAGGTGCTACGTTGTGCAGGCAGGTCGTGCGTCCCTGAGAGGACTATAGTGGAAGCGCCCGCCAGGATCCTGATGACAGGTTGTGGAATATGCGTTCCCATCGCCAGCATCATGACCAGCAGAATCACCATTGGCGAGGTGGTCAACCAGCCGAGATCACCCCGGTTAACGGCCTGCGGCGGTTTCGCCATTAACACCCGCGCAGCCATCCGTACCAGGCCCGCCAGCACCAGCGTTAACAGCAATAACAGCAGGACGATAATCAGCAGGTGATTACGTGCCAGTCCTGCGGTAACGGTCATAAATTCGCTAAGAAAAATGTTGAAGGGCGGCATCCCTGCCAGCGCCAGCGCCAGCGCACCGCCGCCAAACAGCACGGCGGTAAATGGCATGATTTTGAGCATCCCACAGACGACGTTGAGATCGCGCGTGCCGTACTTGAGCAGTACATTGCCGGAACCGCAGAACAGCAGCGTTTTTGCCAGACTGTGGTTTAAGGTGTGCAGCAGCGCGGCAAAAATTCCCAGCGGCCCGCCAATGCCTAGCGCCACCGCGACCAGCCCCATGTTCTCCACGCTGGAGTACGCCAGCAGACGCTTAATGTCCCGCTGTACCAGAATGAAAAATGCCGCCACGGCAACCGACAACATGCCGAAGATGAGCAACAACCGGTTGGGGAAATCGCTGCCGATGGCCTGGCAAATAATGATGTAATAGCGAATCAGCACCAACAGCGCGCAGTTCAGCAATACGGCGGAGAGCAGGGCGCTGACCGGACTCGGCGCTTCACTGTGAGCATCCGGCAGCCAGGCGTGCATGGGAAATAGCCCGGTTTTGGTACCAAAGCCAATTAGCACAAACACAAAGGCCAACAGCATTAATGTTGGGTCAAGCAAGGACGATTGCTTAAGAACCTCGCTCCAGAATATCGCCATTTCTGCCTGCGGCATAACGCTGGCGGCGTTGGCGTATACCAGCACGGTACCGAACAGACCAAAAGCGACACCAACAGTACAAATAATGATGTACTTCCATGCTGATTCCAGCGATGAACGCTGACCGTAAATGCCTACCAGAAACGCCGAGCTTAAGGTGGTGGCTTCGATCGCCGCCCACATCACAATCAGGTTATTGCTGGTAACAACCAGCAGCATGGTGAACAAAAACAGATGGAAGAAACCGTAGTAATCGCACAGTGTAACGGGTGAAAGCTCGCCGTGTGCCACTTCATGACGCATGTAGCCAATCGAGTAAACACCGGTGAGAAAGCCAATCACACCAAGAATGGCGAGGAACAAACCGCCCAGACCATCAATATGAAGCCACAGTCCCGCAGCGAATATTTCTCCTGCATCAGCGGCAGTTTGGACCACCCAGAGTGCTAGAATCAGCAGCAGTGTGATCCCTAAGCTATGTAATACAGTCACCGTACAAGTCGCAGAGAGCCCCCGTTTCCGGCAGGCAAAACAGAGCAGCGAAAAAAGCAGCGGCGTGAGCAGGAGTAAAGCGAACATCACAGAATAACTCATCTCATTATCCCTTCAGCGCGGTCAAGTTGTTCACGTCCAGCGTGCCGTGGGTACGCCATATTTTTCTTGCCAGTAACACCATCACAATGACGGCGAAGATGGCGTCGGTAGCGATACCTATTTCCACCAGTTCCGGTGCTCGCCAGGCAAGAAGCGCCAGCACCAGATGGGAGCCGTTTTCCATCAGGCAGTAACCAAAAATTTGCCGCAGGATATTGCGTTGGCTGACAATGCACAGCAGGCCAAGCAGAAAATGACCTAACGCTACCGCCAGCGCCGGTTTCAGCCCGGTAGCCATCGGTAGCTTCACGGGCTGAACGACAAATGCGCAAAGCAGGACAATTAACGCCGCGAGCAGTGCCATCATTGCCGGACCGAATAACGCTTTTTCCGGGATGTTCTGGGGAATATTTCGTGCAGCGTAAGTCATGATTAACGGTACCAGCAGCACTTTGGTGATAAAGGCGCTGGCGGACCAGATCAGCAGTTGCTCTGTGGCGAACAGGCACGAGAGAGTGGCGAAAATAGACACCAGCACCAGCGACTGGCAGGCGTAAAATCCGCATGACAGGCGATAGCTTTTGACGCTAATCACAAACAGCGATGTCAGCATCATCAGTCCCGCCAGATTATTTACGATCATAGAACCGGTCATTCATCATCTCCTTACTGCAACCAGGTCGCGGCGATTACGCTGGAAATCAGCGACATCACAATCAGTACAATCAACACCAGGCGCATTGACCCTGGCAGCGGTGCGGCATCGGCGACGGCCTCGCTCGGTTTGCCCGGCACGACGCGACCAAACCAGCGAATAAACCAGGCGAAACTGGCGACCGATTCAATCATCAGCAGAATCATGGCGGGCAGCAGGATCCAGTACTCCACTGACAACGCAAAACCGGCGGCAAACAGCGGGAATTTACTGAAGAAGCCGTTGAACGGCGGCACACCGGTAATTGCCAGCGCTGCCACGCAGAAACCCACGCCTGGCAACGGCAGGGTGTGCAATACGCCACGCAGACGCGGCAACAAGCGCGTGCCGCAGCTGTAACTCAGCGCACCTGCTACAAGGAAAAACAGGCTTTTAGCGAACGCGTGGTTGACGATGTAGGCGATGCTACCCTCCAGCGCCAGCCGCGAGCCGAAGATGGAGAGCGACAAGCCGAAGAACATCCAGCCAAGTTGAGTGATGGTCGACCAGGCCAGCAACCGCTTCATATCCTGCTGTGGCAAATACATCAGAAAGCCATAAAGAATGGTGACCAGTGTCATGACCATGCCAACGCCGCCAATCACATGCGGGATATTGCCGCCGTCGATAATGGCGCGGGCAAAAATGTAAACGCCCACTTTCACCATCGATGCGGCGTGGAGATAGGCGCTGATCGGTGTTGGCGCTTCCATTGCGTCCGGTAGCCACGCTTGCATCGGTAGCTGGGCCGATTTCCCCCACGCGGCAAACAGGATGCCGCCATAAACCAGATAACGTGCGTCGCCATGTAACTCGCTCATCGCGCTAAGCACAAACGTTCCGGTCTGCAAAAACAGCGTGGCGGCGGCAAGATACAACCCCAACGAACCGATATGGGTGATAAGCAACGCTTTTAGTGCTGAACGCTGCGCTTTATCGCTCTGGTAATAACTGATCAACGCCCAGGAGCAGCCGCCCGTAATTTCAAAAAACAACAACTGACCGAGCAGCGTCGAGGAGAGTACCAGTCCCGCCATCGCGCCGATAAACACCAGCAAAAATGCGTAATAACGATTCGTGCCGTTATGCGGGTGTTCGCGATTTTTATCCGTCAGATAACCCGTGGAGTAGATCGTGACCAGCAAACCGAGAAACACCACCACAAACAGAATCAGCGTACTCACGCGATCAATGACCAGGCCAAATAATGCCACATCCCCCACGTTGACCAACGTCAACGTGACGGCAACTTTATCGGCCTGATAAAACGCGGAGATCAGCGACAACATGCACAGCGTGGTCAGCGCGGCGAACAAAACCCCCCATTCGGCGGCCCGACGTTGTGGCGAAAACGAAACGACCAGTGCGCCGATAAAAGGCAGCATTAACGTCGTCAGAGCAAGATTTTCCATATTCCGTCAGTGCTCCTTACAGACCGGTTAACCAAAAGACCCATGCAAGCGCAGCAAGGCTGAAGCCAAGCCAGGTCACATGGTGAATGAGTAAAAAACGCCCGCGTGCCAGCGTGTTTTCTGCGATTGAGGCCAGTACAAAAATCAGCAAAACCTTGAGCAGCGTAACGACAAGTGAAGTCAGCAGGCAGGCGAGAGAAAGTTCTTGCGCGCGCCCAAAGGGCAGAAACAGGGCCACAAACAGTGCTGCCATCACGACCTGTTTCAGCCCCAGCCCCCATTTCGCTAGCGCCAGCCCGGCACCGGAATATTCGGTCAGCGGGCCTTCCTGTAATTCCTGTTCTGCTTCAGCAACATCAAAGGGAATTTTTCCCATCTCAATGAAGCAGGCAAAACCACAGGCCAGTAACGCCAGTACGGTGGTTAGCGGCGAGTTCCAGCCCATAGCCAGCGTATTGCTGATCATCTCGATATGCGTGGAACCTGCTATCAGCGCCAATACCAGCAGTGAGAGAATAAGCATTGGTTCGACCAGAATGCCGAGCGTCAACTCGCGACTGGCACCGACTCCCGCAAACGGACTTCCGGTATCCAGCCCGGAAAGAGCAAAGAAAAAACGAAACAGGGCAAGAAGATAGATAAGGGTGATCAGATCGCCGCCGCCCGCAAAAGGGGAAACGGTAATAAATAGTGGTAAGGCCATCGCCAGCACCAGCATGCTGCTGATTAATACCCACGGCATCAGGCGGAACATCAGACCTGAAGATGTCGGCGCAACTTCCTGGCGTTTAAACAGTTTGTGGATATCGCGATAATCCTGCCAGATCCCCGGCCCGCGGCGGGAGTGCATACGCGCGCGTATCTGCCGGGAAATACCCGTAAAAAGTGGGGTTAGCATCAGCAGAATCACGGCCTGTGCTAACGCAAAAATGACCAGATATCCGTCGCAAAGAGTTTGTCTCATGGTGATTTCCTTAGACGGCAATAGCGATTAGCAGCACAACCAGTGCGGCGACCACATACAGGCAATAGAGACGAAAGTCGCCGCTTTGCAGATGCTGTATTTCTTTGACCAGCCGTTGGGTGGCGCTCACGATGGGGCGGATCACCCGCTCATCCCAGAAGGGTTCTGTGCTCTGAGCCCTGGCGGTGACGTGCGCAAGACCTTTATTTAGCCTCAGCGTAGGGTCGAGCTGTTGTCGTAGACGAAATAACGCAGAGAAGACCACACGCAGCGGCTGCATCACGCCATTGCCTGACGGAGCCATCGCGTTTTCCCAGCCGTAGCCGCATGCCCAGGCATCTCCTGTGCGACGAAACGCTGCGCGGCGCGAACGACACCACAGCCAGTAAAGGCCTGGCAGCAAAGGCATCGCCAGTAGTAACAGCAACAGTAATGAAGGAGTGACCCGTGTATGAAACGTGCCGGGTACAAGTGCTATTCCGCTGGCGACAGTGACGGGAGGGGTATTGGTAAACGCATGGGCAATATGCATTATCTTCGGTGCCAGCCAACTGGCACTAAGCGCAATTAATACGCAGAGTGCCGCGAGCAGTAGCATGGCGACGATCATCGTATTTGGCACTTCCTGTGCCTCTTCAGCGTGTGTACTGCGCGGCGCACCACAGAAAGTAATACCGTACATTTTGACGAAGCACATTACTGCCAGCCCACCAGTGACTGCCAGCATTACCATAGCAATAGGACCCGCAAGTTGTAGCGCTACGGCTTCCACACGACTTAGTGAGAACAGCGACTGCCAGGTGTACCATTCGCTGATAAAACCATTCAGCGGAGGAATGGCTGATATCGCGAGGCAACCAATCAGGCATGCTGCGGCTGTCCACGGCATCCGTTTCGCCAGTGCCCCCATTTTTTCCATGTCGTGGGTATGCAAACGCGAAATAATCGCGTCCGCGCCGAGAAATAGCAGCCCTTTGAACAGCGCATGGTTGAGCAGATGAAACAGTGCGCCGAGCAGTCCAACCACGGTGAGCAGCGGGTCGTGCAGTGACAGACCGTCCATCGCCACACCGACTGCCAGCAAAATAATGCCGACGTTTTCGACGGTACTCCAGGCCAGCAGCCGTTTGATATCCTGTTCCGCCAGCGCATATAGCACGCCCAGGAGCGCGGAGATTGCGCCGATCGCCATCACCAGAATGCCCCACCACAGAGGCAAACCCGTTTGCGCCAGCAGATCCATCGCTACTTTCAGGATGCCGAAAATACCGATTTTGACCATTACGCCAGACATCAACGCCGAAGCGTGCGATGGTGCGGCAGGGTGAGCGCGCGGCAACCAGCTGTGCAACGGCATCATCCCGGCTTTCGCGCCAAAACCGAAAAAGGCCAGCAGAAACACCGCCGACGCCAGCCCCGGAGAAAGTGAAAGCGTGCGAAACTGGCAAAATCGAGGCTGCCGCTTTCGCGCCCCATCAGCAAGAAGGCGATCATAATCAGCACCGATCCGGCGTGGGCGATAAAAAAGTAGAGCATGCCAGCGTTGATCGACGTTTTATCCTGCCTGGCAATGACCAGAAACCAGGAAGACAGCGACATCATTTCAAACAGCACGATGAACCAAAAAGCGTTGTCCATCACCAGCAGGGCAACCATCGATGCGATGAAAAGATTCATAAAGAAGCCCATCGCCGCCGCGCCTTTGCCCTCGTATTCGCGCATATAAGTCAATGAATAGAGCGAACAAACCACCACCAGCAAGGAGATAACTAGCACCATAAATGCCGAGAGGCTATCCATTCGCAGGGTTAAATCGGCAAAGTCAAAAGGGGTGGCAAAATGGGCGACTAAAGTTACACCAGCATGTAATTGCGTAATTCCGCTGATGATGCCAATCACGCCGCCCACCAGCGATGTGATGCCGGAAAGCTTAATAGCCAGTCTGTCCAGACCGAGTAAAAACAGCGAAGCCAGACTGGCAAACAGATAGAGGATCAGCGACCAGGTTAATAATTGCAGGGCATCCATTAGTGTTGCTCCTGAGTGAGGGAAAGGGGAGACTCCCCGCCATTGGCAAACCAGCTTGCGGCAAGGCGCTGTTTTTCTTTCATCTGACGTTGCAGGCTATCGTCGGTGATCAGCCGTAACGCCTGATTCGGGCAAGCGCGAACGCAGGCCGGACCTTCTGGCAAGAAATCACACAGGTCGCATTTCACCGCGACGGTCTGGACACCCGGTTCCCAGCGCAGCAACGCATGTTGGGGCGGCACGTTTTCTTCGCCGTCTTTGAGTGAGCCTTCAGCCTGAAAAACATATTGCGCATGGGCATTCACCGGACGGCTTCCTGAAGCGCTGATTGCGCCAAATGGGCAGACCACGGCGCAAAGCTTGCAGCCAATACAGAGGCTTTCGTTGAGTTGGATCGCATCATCCCTCTGAGAGATGGCATTGACCGGGCAGACCTGCAGGCAAGGGGCTTCCTCACAGTGATGACACACGACAGGGGCAGTGATTGTTGACGTCTTCGCCAGGGCCAGGCGCGGGTGTTGCTGTAAACCTTGCGTTTTATGCACGTCCGAACAGGCAGCGAGACAGGTATTACATCCTGTACACCACAGTGGTTCGGCCACCACAAAGCGGTTCATGTCGGCTCCTTGAAAATGATATGAAACATTGCATTTCATATTGTATAAAGGATGCCATTCTGATTAACTCAATCTATTCAATAAGTTATGTATTAACTGGATTCTGAACGGTACAAAAATGATGGTCATTAACGTTCAGCAAAAAATGGATTCGACACCCGTGTCGCAGGGGAAAGCGAGAATGTGATCTTGATCACGAGAAGTGAGGTATGCTGGCCGCAAGCGCAGCCAGCACGGAATGGAGCAAAGTAATCAGGCGTGTTCTTTCAGCCAGTTCAGCACAACGTCGTGGTGATTGCTGGTTTTGAAATCGTCAAAGACATGTTCGATTTTGCCATCAGCGTCAATCAGGAAGCTGATGCGATGAATACCATCGTAGGTTTTGCCCATGAAGGACTTTTCACCCCAGACGCCGAATTGTTCGCACACCTGGTGGTCCTCATCAGACAGGAGCGTAAAGTTAAGCAGCTCTTTTTCCGCAAAACGGGAGAGTTTTTCGGGTTTATCGGTGCTGATACCCAGCACATCAACGCCCGCTTTTTTCAACTCATCCATGTTATCGCGTAAGCCGCAGGCCTGTACGGTACAGCCGGGGGTCATGGCTTTCGGGTAGAAATAAACCAGAACACGCTGTCCCTGGAAGTCGGTCAAATTAACTTGTTCTCCGTCTTGATCCGGCAAGCTAAATTTCGGTGCGATATCACCGGCTTTCAGTGGATTCATTACTTAACTCCATCCTGTTCATCATGTTGGGAATAATTGACGACGTTAATACTGCCTTGTGCATTGAGTTCTGTACATAGGGCTTTGAACGCTTGCTCAATATTTGCTGCGTCCGCAGATGCGGGGCTGTGGGCGGTTATCTGAATATGCAACTGCGCAGCCCGTTCATTTTCAGCAGGTTGTGTGCGCGACACCAGCTCCGCAATGTTCATATGATGCGCGTCGAAAAGTGCTGTGAAGCGTTCAATTAAATGCGGGGAGTCTGCAACATCGACCTGAACCCAGACAGATGCTGGCATTGGCGGACGCGGACGCGCCGTCGTGCGCTTCATCACGATTAAAAGATCCAGTTCGGCACCTTTCAACGGTAACGTTGATTCAATCAGAGTGATGGCATTCCATGAACCGGAAAGCAGCATGATAAACGTGAACTCTTCTCCCAGCATCGCCAGGCGACTGTCTTCAATATTACAGCCGCAACTACTGACATGACGGGTGATGGTGTTCACAATTCCAGGGCGATCGGCACCCAACGCAGTGATCACCAGATAATGTTGCGATGACAGTGTCAAACTGGTTATTCCTTTAAGGGGTGAGTTGTTCTTAAGGAAAGCATAAAAAAATCATGCATACAACAATCAGAACGGTTCTGTCTGCTTGCTTTTAATGCCATACCAAACGTACCATTGAGACACTTGTTTGCACAGAGGATGGCCCATGTTCACGGGAAGTATTGTCGCGATTGTTACTCCGATGGATGAAAAAGGTAATGTCTGTCGGGCTAGCTTGAAAAAACTGATTGATTATCATGTCGCCAGCGGTACTTCGGCGATCGTTTCTGTTGGCACCACTGGCGAGTCCGCTACCTTAAATCATGACGAACATGCTGATGTGGTGATGATGACGCTGGATCTGGCTGATGGGCGCATTCCGGTAATTGCCGGGACCGGCGCTAACGCTACTGCGGAAGCCATTAGCCTGACGCAGCGCTTCAATGACAGTGGTATCGTCGGCTGCCTGACGGTAACCCCTTACTACAATCGTCCGTCGCAAGAAGGTTTGTATCAGCATTTCAAAGCCATCGCTGAGCATACTGACCTGCCGCAAATTCTGTATAATGTGCCGTCCCGTACTGGCTGCGATCTGCTCCCGGAAACGGTGGGCCGTCTGGCGAAAGTAAAAAATATTATCGGAATCAAAGAGGCAACAGGGAACTTAACGCGTGTAAACCAGATCAAAGAGCTGGTTTCAGATGATTTTGTTCTGCTGAGCGGCGATGATGCGAGCGCGCTGGACTTCATGCAATTGGGCGGTCATGGAGTTATTTCCGTTACGGCTAACGTCGCAGCGCGTGATATGGCCCAGATGTGCAAACTGGCAGCAGAAGGGCATTTTGCCGAGGCACGCGTTATTAATCAGCGTCTGATGCCATTACACAACAAACTATTTGTCGAACCCAATCCAATCCCGGTGAAATGGGCATGTAAGGAACTGGGTCTTGTGGCGACCGATACGCTGCGCCTGCCAATGACACCAATCACCGACAGTGGTCGTGAGACGGTCAGAGCGGCGCTTAAGCATGCCGGTTTGCTGTAAAGTTTAGGGAGATTTGATGGCTTACTCTGTTCAAAAGTCGCGCCTGGCAAAGGTTGCGGGTGTTTCGCTTGTTTTATTACTCGCTGCCTGTAGTTCTGACTCACGCTATAAGCGTCAGGTCAGTGGTGATGAAGCCTACCTGGAAGCGGCACCGCTTGCGGAGCTTCATGCCCCGGCTGGAATGATTTTGCCGGTGACCTCCGGTGATTATGCAATCCCGGTGACCAACGGTAGTGGTGCTGTCGGTAAGGCGCTGGACATTCGTCCACCAGCCCAGCCGTTGGCACTGGTTTCTGGCGCGCGTACCCAGTTCACGGGCGATACCGCTTCATTGCTGGTGGAAAATGGTCGTGGCAATACTCTGTGGCCGCAGGTGGTTAGCGTGCTGCAGGCGAAAAACTACACCATCACCCAACGTGATGATGCTGGTCAGACACTGACCACCGATTGGGTACAATGGAACCGTCTGGACGAAGACGAGCAGTATCGTGGTCGTTATCAAATCTCTGTTAAGCCGCAGGGTTATCAGCAGGCGGTTACGGTTAAACTGCTGAACCTGGAACAGGCGGGCAAACCGGTTGCAGACGCGGCTTCCATGCAGCGTTACAGCACGGAGATGATGAACGTTATTTCCGCCGGTCTGGATAAATCTGCCACTGACGCCGCGAACGCTGCGCAAAATCGTGCCTCCACCACTATGGACGTACAAAGTGCAGCTGATGACACCGGTTTACCAATGCTGGTCGTACGCGGGCCGTTCAATGTGGTTTGGCAACGTCTGCCAGCGGCGCTGGAAAAAGTGGGCATGAAAGTGACCGACAGCACCCGTTCGCAGGGCAACATGGCCGTAACTTATAAGCCGCTGTCTGACAGCGACTGGCAGGAACTGGGCGCGAGCGATCCAGGCCTGGCATCCGGTGACTATAAACTGCAGGTTGGCGATTTAGATAACCGCAGCAGCCTACAGTTCATCGATCCGAAAGGTCATACTCTGACTCAGAGTCAGAACGACGCGCTGGTAGCTGTCTTCCAGGCTGCGTTTAGCAAGTAAAAATACAGGGCTGGAATCATCCGGCCCTTTTTTCTGATATGATACGCAAACGTGTGCGTCGGCAGGAAAACGCGATTTTAGCGGTAATTCGCACGAAATTTGTTTGTCGGACGTAGTTCGGATAAGGCGTTCACGCCGCATCCGACAAAACATCCGGCACACCAGACAGCAAAAGATTTTAAAACGTTAATTCACACCCAGGAGTGATAAAGATGCAAAAGCAAGCTGAGTTGTATCGTGGTAAAGCGAAAACCGTATACAGCACGGAAAACCCGGACCTGTTGGTGCTCGAATTCCGCAATGATACGTCAGCAGGGGATGGCGCGCGCATTGAGCAGTTTGATCGCAAAGGTATGGTGAACAACAAGTTCAACTACTTCATTATGAGCAAACTGGCTGAAGCGGGTATCCCGACTCAAATGGAGCGTCTGCTCTCCGATACCGAATGTCTGGTGAAAAAGCTGGATATGGTGCCGGTTGAGTGTGTCGTGCGTAACCGTGCTGCTGGCTCTCTAGTGAAACGTCTTGGAATCGAAGAAGGTATTGAGCTGAACCCGCCGCTGTTCGATCTGTTCCTGAAAAACGATGCCATGCACGATCCGATGGTCAACGAATCTTACTGCGAAACCTTTGGCTGGGTGAGCAAAGAGAACCTGGCGCGTATGAAAGAGCTGACCTACAAAGCGAACGACGTGCTGAAAAAACTGTTCGATGATGCTGGTCTGATTCTGGTCGACTTCAAGCTGGAGTTTGGTCTGTACAAAGGTGAAGTGGTACTGGGCGATGAGTTCTCCCCGGACGGCAGCCGCCTGTGGGACAAAGAAACACTGGAGAAAATGGACAAAGACCGTTTCCGCCAGAGCCTCGGTGGCCTGATCGAAGCCTATGAAGCCGTCGCCCGCCGCCTGGGTGTACAGCTGGACTGATTTTTCTGTTCATCATCTTGCCGTGCAGCTGGCACGGCAAGACAACCGCTCTTGGAATATATGCATTGAACGCTCATTCCTCCGCCATTTCATCCCGCTTTCCTGTGGTAATCTTCCTCTGAACCACCTACGATCATTTCTATAATGAATATATTGTTGAGGTATCTATGCGTTGGCAAGGGCGACGTGAAAGTGACAATGTTGAAGACAGGCGCAACAGCTCTGGCGGTCCGTCAATGGGCGGTCCCGGTTTCCGTCTGCCGAGCGGTAAAGGCGGGCTGATTTTACTGATAGTCGTGCTGGTTGCAGGCTACTATGGCGTTGATTTAACCGGGTTGATGACCGGGCAGCCGGTTTCTCAACAACAATCAACGCGGTCAATTAGCCCTAATGAAGACGAAGCCGCAAAATTCACCTCGGTGATTCAGGCAACCACGGAAGACACCTGGGGACAACAGTTCGAAAAGATGGGTAAGACCTATCAGCAACCGAAGCTGGTCATGTACCGTGGAATGACGCGCACCGGCTGCGGGGCGGGCCAGTCCATTATGGGGCCGTTCTATTGCCCGGCGGATGGCACAGTTTATATCGATCTCTCCTTCTATGATGACATGAAAGACAAACTTGGCGCGGATGGCGATTTTGCCCAGGGGTACGTTATCGCCCATGAAGTCGGTCATCATGTGCAGAAACTGTTAGGCATCGAGCCGAAAGTTCGTCAACTGCAACAAAACGCGACGCAGGCGGAAGTAAACCGCTTATCTGTGCGTATGGAACTCCAGGCCGACTGTTTTGCCGGTGTCTGGGGGCATAGTATGCAGCAGCAAGGCGTTCTGGAAACTGGCGATCTGGAAGAGGCGCTGAATGCGGCGCAGGCCATCGGCGATGACCGTTTACAACAGCAAAGTCAGGGGCGAGTAGTACCAGACAGTTTCACACATGGCACTTCTCAGCAACGCTACAGCTGGTTTAAACGTGGTTTCGACAGCGGCGATCCGGCACAATGCAATACTTTTGGTAAAAGCATTTAATTTCCGGGGCAGGGATGGCTGAACTGACTGCGCTTTACACATTAACAGCGCAAATGAAACGTGAAGGGATCTGCCGCTTGCTGGTGTTGAGCGGGGAAGAGGGTTGGTGTTTTGATCATGCTCTTAAGTTGCGTGATGCCTTACCTGGCGACTGGCTGTGGATTTCGCCGCAGCTAGATGCTGAAAACCACTGTTCACCCTCGGCGCTACAAACTTTACTTGGGCGCGAGTTCCGGCATGCGGTATTCGACGCCCGCCACGGCTTTGATGCCGCTGCCTTTGCAGCACTTAGCGGAACGTTGAAAGCGGGAAGCTGGCTGGTTTTGTTACTCCCTGTATGGGAAGAGTGGGAAAACCAACCTGATGCCGACTCGCTGCGCTGGAGTGATTGCCCTGACCCTATTGCGACGCCGCATTTTGTCCAGCATCTCAAACGCGTACTTACGGCGGATAACGACGCTATCCTCTGGCGGCAAAACCAGCCGTTCTCGTTGGCGCATTTTACTCCCCGTACTGACTGGCACCCCGCGACCGGCGCACCACAACCAGAACAACAGCAACTCTTACAGCAGCTACTGACCATGCCGCCGGGCGTGGCAGCGGTAACGGCTGCGCGTGGGCGCGGTAAGTCGGCGTTGGCAGGGCAACTCATTTCTCGTATTGCGGGCAGTGCGATTGTCACCGCGCCCGCAAAAGCGGCAACGGATGTACTGGCACAATTTGCGGGCGAGAAGTTTCGCTTTATTGCACCGGATGCCTTGTTAGCCAGCGATGAGCAAGCCGACTGGCTGGTGGTCGACGAAGCCGCAGCCATACCTGCGCCGTTGTTGCATCAACTGGTATCGCGTTTTCCTCGAACGTTGTTAACCACTACGGTGCAGGGCTACGAAGGTACCGGACGTGGTTTTTTGCTGAAATTTTGCGCTCGCTTTCCGCATTTACACCGTTTTGAACTGCAACAGCCGATCCGCTGGGCACAGGGATGCCCGCTGGAAAAAATGGTTAGTGAGGCACTGGTTTTTAACGATGAAAACTTCACCCATACACCACAAGGCAATATCGTCATTTCCGCATTTGAACAAACGTTATGGCGAAGCGAGCCAGAAACGCCGTTAAAGGTTTATCAGTTATTGTCTGGTGCGCACTACCGGACCTCGCCGCTGGATTTACGCCGGATGATGGATGCACCAGGGCAACATTTTTTACAGGCGGCTGGCGAAAACGAGATTGCCGGGGCGTTGTGGCTGGTGGATGAGGGCGGATTATCTCAAGAACTCAGTCAGGCGGTATGGGCAGGTTTTCGTCGCCCGCGGGGTAATCTGGTGGCCCAGTCGCTGGCGGCGCACGGCAGCAATCCACTGGCGGCGACATTGCGCGGAAGGCGGGTTAGCCGGATAGCAGTTCATCCGGCTCGTCAGCGGGAAGGCACAGGGCGACAACTTATTGCTGGAGCTTTGCAATATACGCATGACCTCGACTATCTTTCGGTGAGTTTTGGTTACACTGGGGAGTTATGGCGTTTCTGGCAACGCTGCGGTTTTGTGCTGGTGCGGATGGGTAATCATCGGGAAGCCAGCAGCGGTTGCTATACGGCGATGGCGCTGTTACCGATGAGTGATGCGGGTAAACAGCTGGCTGAACGTGAGCATTACCGTTTACGTCGCGATGCGCAAGCTCTCGCGCAGTGGAATGGCGAAATGCTTCCTGTTGATCCACTAAACGATGCCATCCTTTCTGACGACGACTGGCTTGAACTGGCCGGTTTTGCTTTCGCTCATCGTCCGCTATTAACATCGTTAGGTTGCTTATTGCGTCTGCTACAAACCAGTGAACTGGCATTACCGGCGCTGCGTGGGCGTTTACAGAAAAACGCCAGTGACGCGCAGTTATGTACCACACTTAAACTTTCAGGCCGCAAGATGTTACTGGTTCGCCAGCGGGAAGAGGCCGCGCAGGCGCTGTTCGCACTAAATGAGGTTCGCACTGAGCGTCTGCGCGATCGCATAACGCAATGGCAATTTTTTCACTGACTCCTTCAATTTTCTCCCATGGTCATTGTGAGTCAGCGGCGTAAAATTAATGACATCAGTTAAGGAGTTCGCCATGAAACATGACCATTTTGTTGTTCAAAGCCCGGATAAACCTGCACAACAGTTGTTACTGCTTTTCCACGGTGTCGGGGATAACCCGGTGGCAATGGGGGAAATAGGCAGCTGGTTTGCACCGCTGTTTCCTGATGCGCTGGTGGTGAGTGTCGGTGGCGCGGAGCCGAGCGGTAATCCGGCGGGGCGTCAGTGGTTTTCAGTGCAGGGTATTACGGAAGATAATCGCCAGGCGCGTGTGGATGCCATCATGCCGACGTTTATTGAAACGGTACGCTACTGGCAGAAACAGAGCGGAGTAGGGGCTAACGCCACGGCGCTAATTGGTTTCTCACAAGGCGCGATTATGGCGCTGGAGAGCATTAAAGCCGAACCGGGCCTTGCTTCGCGCGTTATTGCCTTTAACGGACGCTATGCGAGCCTGCCGGAGACCGCGTCTACAGCCACGACAATTCACTTGATTCATGGTGGTGAAGATCCGGTTATCGATCTGGCGCATGCAGTTGCGGCGCAGGAAGCGTTAATCAGTGCCGGTGGTGACGTGACGCTGGATATCGTGGAGGATTTAGGCCATGCGATCGACAATCGCAGTATGCAATTTGCCCTGGATCACTTGCGTTATACCATTCCGAAACATTATTTCGACCAAGCGCTAAGTGGCGGTAAGCCTGGCGATGATGATGTGATTGAAATGATGTAAAAGACAGATTACCTGGCCTGATAAGACGCGTGAGCGTCGCATCAGGGATCGTTCACCATTGCCGGATGCGGCGTTAACGCCTTATCCGGCCTACGGTTGAGCACTCAGCTTACTTCTTCGGTTGATCCTTTTTCGGCCAGTCGTCGTCATCGTCCCACTTATCGTTGAAATCACGATGCGGGGGAAGCTCCGGCTTGTTGGCGAGAAATTTCTTATGGTCGACGCGCTTGAGATCTTTAATCACGTTCAGCAGGACGCCTACCAAAAAGACAATCACCAGAATCCACCAATATTTAGCCAGCCAGTCCATGCTTATTTCCTCTTGCAGAACCACTCATCACGCGACGAGCTGTTCCATGATACGTTGATACATACGGGCAAGTAGCTGCAGGTCGGCAGCGTTCACACATTCATTAATTTTATGAATAGTGGCATTGACCGGCCCGAGTTCCACCACCTGCGCCCCCATGCGAGCAATAAAGCGCCCGTCGGACGTTCCGCCTGTGGTCAGTAGCTGCGGTTTAATTTCATTATAGTGCTCAACCGCGTTAACGACCGCATCCACCAGTTTACCGCGCGCGGTCAAAAATGGCTGCCCGGAAAGCCACCAATCCACCGTATAGCGCAGTTGATGTTTTTCAAGCAGGGCAAGTACCTGCGCTTTGATCATCTCATCAGTCAGTTCGGTGCTGAAGCGGAAGTTAAACTGCACAAACAGTTCACCCGGAATAACATTGTTACTGCCCGTTCCCGCCTGAATATTGGCAATCTGCATACTGGTCGCCGGGAAGAATTCATTGCCCTGATCCCACTCAATAGCCACTAATTCATTAAGGAAAGGTGCTGCGCGATGTACCGGATTGTCAGCCAGATGTGGGTAGGCAACATGCCCCTGAACGCCATGAATGGTGAGGTTGCAGGTTAACGATCCGCGACGACCATTTTTCACCACATCACCTACCACTTCGATACTCGACGGTTCGCCGACCAGGCAGTAATCGAGACGCTCATTACGTGCCATTAACGCCTCGACGACTTTTACCGTACCGTTGTGGGCACTGGCTTCTTCATCAGAAGTGATCAGAAATGCCAGTCGCCCCGTATGGTTGGGATGTTGTGCGACAAAACGTTCTGCTGCTACCACCATCGCCGCCAGCGAGCCTTTCATATCTGCCGCACCGCGCCCGAATAACATGCCGTCACGAATGGTGGGTTCAAACGGCGGATTGATCCAACGATCGGCGTCGCCAGGCGGCACCACGTCGGTATGCCCGGCAAAGGCTAACGTTTCACCTTGCCCACGCCATGCCCAAAAATTCTGCGTATCGGCAAAATCCATGCGTTCAACGGTAAAACCGATCGCCTGCAAACGTTCAATCAACAAAGCCTGACATCCTGCGTCATCAGGACTCAGGGAAGGGCGGCGAATAAGCTGTTGTGTCAGCTCAATAACCGGGCACGACATAGACTACACCTCATGGAAAAATTGCTGATAACTGGAATCACTGAAACCCAGCAGCATAGGCTTACCAGGCGCGCAGAGCAATGGACGTTTGATAATTGCAGGCATTTCAGTCATTAATGCCGCCGCAGAGGCCGCATCGGTGATTTTATTGCGGGTAGTTTCGTCCAGTTTACGCCAGGTTGTACCACGGGTGTTGAGTAACGCTTCCCAGCCTAATTCGTTGATAAAACCGTTCAATAATTCGCTGTCCAGCCCATCGACGCGGTAATCATGAAAACGATAGTCGATGTTATTGGCTTCCAGCCAACGGCGAGCCTTTTTAATGGTGTCACAATTTTTGATGCCGTAAAGTGTAACCATAATGAATCCTTTTTCGATTTATGAGAATAAATACTCATTTAAGGGTGAAAACATTTTGCCTGCAAATGATTATCAGAAAATATAACATTATCGAAGTATTCAAATTAACAACTATTAAATAATATTAAACATTTTTAACGTAAACATTAAGAATATTCATCTTGTTATCTGTCTGTATTTTAACCAGAATTAAATCAGTATTAGATGCCGTATGAATATCTCGAAATGTTGCTGTGTATCACATACAAATTATCACCGCAGGACCATAGTATTTACATAAGGTTTGTCCCCCGGAGGTAGTCATCGCAGCAATCGAGTAAATTAGCTTCACCACGGTATATTGTTTCCGTAGAATACCCATAATTATAAGAGAGGTTGTTATGATTGAACGTGAACTGGGGAACTGGAAAGACTTTATCGAAGTTATGCTTCGTAAGTAATTCCTGAGACAAAGTATAAACAGCAAGAACCCGCTGAGCAGGTTCTTAATCGGAAAGTTGAAAAAGGCGACACATTGGCATGTCGCCTTTTTTATTGCTTATTCCGGGCGCGGCTTCAGCGGGAAGCGGCGGCGCACCAGCACAAAGAACAGCGGCACGAAGTAAATAGCCAGAATAGTAGCTGAAATCATCCCGCCCATTACGCCAGTACCCACCGCATGCTGACCACCGGAACCGGCACCCGTGCTGGTTGCCATTGGCAATACGCCGAAGATAAATGCCAGCGAGGTCATCAGAATCGGGCGTAAACGCTGACGGCAGGCGTGGAGCGTCGCTTCAAACAGGTCATGGCCTTTTTGGTTCATCTCGTTAGCAAACTCGACGATCAGGATGGCGTTTTTCGCCGATAAACCAATGACCGTTAACAGGCCCACCTGGAAGTAAACGTCGTTTTCCAGCCCGCGCATCCAGGTTGCCAGCAGCGCGCCGATTACCCCCAGCGGCACGACCAGCATTACCGAGAACGGTACCGACCAGCTTTCATACAATGCCGCCAGACACAGGAATACCACCAGCAAGGAAATGGCGTACAGCGCCGGAGCCTGCGCGCCGGAAAGCCGCTCCTGATACGACATCGCCGTCCACTCCAGACCAAAGCCGTTTGGCAGCTGCTTCACTAACGATTCCATAATATCCATCGCCGTACCGGTACTGACCCCCGGTGCGGCTTCCCCAACAATCTCAACCGCAGAATAACCGTTATAGCGTTCCAGACGCGGCGAGCCTGTTTCCCAGCGTGAGGTCGCGAAAGCAGAGAAGGGCACCATGCCGCCATCTTTATTTCGGACATACCAGAGATTGATGTCATCTGGCAGCATGCGATACGGCGCAGCTGCCTGCACATAGACTTTCTTCACGCGACCGCGATCCATAAAGTCATTCACATAGCTCGAACCCCAGGCGGTTTGCAGTGTGTCGTTAATATCGTCGATATCAACGCCCAGCGCCTGAGCTTTACGCTGGTCGATATCAATCTGCAACTGCGGACTGTCATCGAGGCCGTTATGGCGCACACGGGTTAGCTCCGGGTTTTCCGCCGCCAGCGCCAGCAACTGATTACGTGCTGCCATCAGCGCATCGTGACCCGCTCCAGCGTGGTCCTGCAACTCCATATCAAAACCTGCAGAACTACCAAGACCGCTAATTGCTGGTGGGCTGCTGGCGATAACGCGAGCTTCTTTAATTTGGTTAAACGCCTTCGTTGCACGCTCGATAATGGCAAACGAGGTGCCGGTCTTACTGTCGCGTTCGCTCCAGTCTTTCAGGCGGATAAACATTCTCGCCACGTTTTGCCCGTTACCCCCAGGGCCAGAACCAACGGTGGCAAACACCGACATGATGTTGTCTTTTTCATGGGTGAAGTAATATTTCTCGATTTGCTCAACGACTTTCAGGGTCTGTTGTTGGGTTGAACCGCTGGGCAATTGTACCGAGGTAGTAAACATGCCCCGGTCTTCCAGCGGTAAGAACGACGTCGGCAAACGCAGGAACAGGAACACCATGCCGCCAAGCAGCAGGACATAAATCACAATCCAGCGCAGGCTACGGTGGAGAATTTTCGCCACCCCTTTTTCGTAGCGTTCGGCGTTGCGGTTAAACATCTGGTTAAACCAGGCAAAAAAACCTTTTTGCCCGTGATGCTCACCTTTTTTCAGTGGCTTAAGTAGCGTGGCACACAGAGCCGGAGTGAGGAGCATCGCTACCAGTACTGACAGCACCATCGCCGCAACAATGGTAATAGAGAACTGGCGATAGATGGCACCGGTGGTGCCGCCGAAGAAGGCCATTGGTACAAATACCGCCGAAAGCACCATCGCAATCCCGACCAGTGCCCCCTGGATCTGCCCCATCGATTTACGTGTGGCTTCGCGAGGAGTGAGTCCTTCCTCACTCATAATACGTTCGACGTTTTCCACCACCACGATGGCGTCATCCACCAGCAGACCGATCGCCAGCACCATCGCGAACATGGTTAAGGTGTTGACGCTGTAACCGAAGGCGTAAAGTACGGAGAAGGTTCCCATCAACACCACCGGCACGGCGATAGTGGGTATCAGCGTGGCGCGGAAGTTTTGCAGGAACAGATACATAACGAGGAAAACCAGAGCGATAGCTTCCAGCAGCGTTTTCACCACGTCTTCAATGGAGGCTTTAACAAACGAGGTGGTTTCATACGCCACCTTGTATTCCAGTCCGTGCGGGAAATACTGCGCCAGCTCGTCGAGACGATTGAGCACCAGCTCCGCTGTCGCCATTTCGTTTGCGCTGGAGGCCAGTTTTACCCCCAACCCGGAGGCTGGCTTACCATTGAAGCGGCTAAGATAATCGTATTTCTCCGCCCCCATTTCGACGGTGGCGACATCGCCCAGCCTTACCTCTGAGCCGTCCTGATTCACCCGCAAGGTGATATCGCGGAACTGTTCTGGTGTTTGCAGCAGTGACTGGGCGTTAATGGTGGCGTTGAGCGCCTGCTTATCGACGGAAGGTGTACCACCAAGTTGCCCAACCGCAATCTGCGCGTTCTGTGACTCAATGGCATCAGTGACATCTTTAGCCGTCATCTGGAAACTGTTGAGTTTCGCCGGGTCCAGCCAGATACGCATGGAATATTGCGAACCATAGGCATCGATATCCCCGACGCCATTCACGCGGCTTAACGGGTCCTGAATATTACTGGCAACATAATCAGCAATATCCTGTTTATCCATCGAGCCATCGGTAGAGACGAAGGCAATGGTCAGAATGTTGGTATCGCCGGTTTTACGCACCGTCACGCCCTGATTTTGCACCGCCTGCGGTAACTTTCGCATGGCTGATTGCAGCTGGTTTTGTACTTGCTGCACGGCTTCGTCCGGATCGGTGCCTGCTTTAAAACTTAAAGTGACAGATGCCTGACCGGTGCCACTGCTCTGAGATGACATATACATCAGATTATCGAGGCCGGTCATATTTTGCTCGATAACCTGGGTCACGGTGTTTTCCAGCGTCTGGGCCGATGCGCCGGGATAGTTAGCGGTCACTCGCACATTCGGTGGCGCGAGATCGGGGTATTGTTCAACGGGCAATGAAAAAATCGCCAGGGTACCTGTCAGACACAACAGGATTGTCAGCACCCAGGCAAAAATGGGGCGATCAATAAAGAAATTCGCCATTAAAAGAGGACCTCGTGTTTCTGCGTATTGTTGTAGGCTTGACTTGCTTCACTGTAGCGGCAAGGTACGAGCCAATCGTGGAGAAAAAAAGGAGTTAATGTAAATTATCATGAGATTGCTGACACACTCGCTTACAGGTCAATATGGGCACGTTTTTCCCTCTCGCCTTTAAAGGGAGAGGGCCGGTGTGAGGGTAATTATTTACACCTCAGCCGGCGTGTTCCCCTTCCCCTCACCCTCTGCGGAGCGAAAGCTAATACTCACTAACGTGCCGCCGCCGGAAGGTTGTGAAAAAGTCAGCGTCCCGCCCAGCCGTTCCGCGCGTTCGCGCATGATATTCAGTCCATAATGACCTTCGGGTTCTTTCGGTTCACCGATACCAATCCCGTTATCACGGATATAAACCGTGTGATTGCCGTCCGGCGCGGTGACGCAACTGACGGCGATTTCGCTGGCGTTGGCGTGCTTCATCGCATTCAGCACCGCTTCGCGAATAATTTGCAACAAATGCACCTGCATTTGCGCATCCAGTGCCAGGGTTGGCAGACGGCAGTCGAGGGTCAGTTTAGCGCTGGTTTGATTTTGTAACGTATCCAGCATTTCCCTCAACGCGGAGGGGAGATCCGCCTGCTGCAGCGTCAGGCGGAAAGTAGTCAACAGCTCGCGTAACTGCCGATAAGCATCATTCAACGCCTGGGAAAAATCGGCCATGATACTTTGTGCGGTGGCGTTATCTTCCGGTATCGAACGCTTCAGTAACGTCAACTGGATACGTAAGTAAGAAAGCACCTGAGCCAGCGAGTCGTGCAATTCGCGGGCGATGGTCGCACGTTCTTCCATCAACAATAACTGCTGAAAATGCTTCTGCGCCTGATTAAAGTACAAACCGCGTCCCAGCATCGATGAAACACTGTTAAGCAGCGGTTCTGATGATGAAACGTGACTATTTTGCCAGTGCAGTTCGCCGTAAACCGTCTCTTGCATTGTCACCGGTAAAATCTGCATTGGCAGCTCAGGGTTTGGCTTCCCTTCGCTAATCCGCCAGTTATCCCCAACGTTCAGCTCCAGATATTCAGCTGCTTCATTGTCGCGAACAATCTGCAAAATATGGCGGAAACAATGCACATCAATCTGGCTGGTGTTCAGCGCCTGGGAACACTGCACTGATACAACACCTCCAGACGACGCTTGGTCTCGTGGAGATCGCGGGTCTTTTCTTCTACTGACGCCTCCAGCGAAAGGTACAATTTATGCAGCTCGCTCGACATTTGGTTAAAGGTTTTTGCAAGCAGACCAAGCTCATTCGGCAGACTGGTATCCAGCGGCGGCGAGTCGAACTGCCCGTGTTCAATACGCTGACTGGCGGTAACCAGCTGATTCAGCGGGGCAACCACCTGATGGCGTATGCGGCGCAAAGTAAAAAAGACCAGCGTGAAAATACCGATACCGCCAGCCAGGGAAATCGCCACCACCAGCAGCATTTTGCGTTCAGCGTAGTGCTGTAAAGCCAGCACGAACAGGTCTATCTGATTAACATAATTATTAATATTGGCCTGATACCACGGCAAATCGCCCTTGCTGAGCCGATTATTCATCTCCAGCCAGTTGGCATTCAGATGCGCATAGCGAGTTTTTACTGCTTCTGGCACATACCAGACGTTGAGGTTGGTTAATACCGGTGAATGCAGTGCCTGCTGAAACAACTGGCGATGTGCATTGAGTTGTGGACTGCCACTTTGCAAGTCGTAGCCCAGGCGGTAACTCTGCATACGCAGCGATCCGGCAATATTGATAGCCTCAGCGTCGCGCAAACTGCTCGCCAGAGTTAGCAGAGCGATACCCGTGGAAAGAATCGACAGCAGCACAATGTAAAAAAAGGCCCGGGCCAGACTGGCCGAGACGGGTCGTTTAACAATCACACGCGTCTTCTCCACAAAAAATCATTAATGTTCCAGTTCGCTGAAACGCAATTTAGTCAGTGATGGGATTATTTGATCTGCCACAGTTTATAGCGAAATAGTTACTTATTCTGGGCACATGAACATTGCCGGTTCCCCTGTAAGTCGGGTAATAACAACACTCATATAAAGAATAAGGTTTTTACAACCAAAAAAGAAGGTCGTTATGAATCGTTTTATTATGGCCAACAGTCAGCAATGTCTGGGTTGTCATGCTTGTGAAATCGCCTGTGTCATGGCTCACAATGATGAGCAACATGTCCTGAGCCAACACCATTTTCATCCCCGAATTACGGTTATCAAACATCAGCAGCAACGTAGTGCAGTGACCTGTCACCATTGTGAAGATGCGCCCTGCGCCCGTAGCTGCCCTAATGGCGCAATCAGCCACGTTGATGACAGCATTCAGGTCAATCAGCAAAAGTGTATTGGCTGTAAATCCTGCGTGGTGGCCTGTCCGTTTGGTACGATGCAAATCGTCCTGACACCCGTCGCGGCAGGAAAAGTAAAAGCCACGGCGCATAAATGCGACCTTTGTGCAGGGCGCGAAAACGGTCCTGCCTGTGTCGAGAATTGCCCGGCGGACGCGCTGCAACTGGTCACTGACGTCGCACTCTCCGGCATGGCGAAATCCCGCCGCTTGCGCACCGCACGTCAGGAGCATCAACCGTGGCATGCCAGTACCGCTGCACAAGAAATGCCGGTAATGAGTAAAGTCGAACAAATGCAGGCAACGCCCGCGCGTGGCGAGCCGGATAAACTGGCGATTGAAGCGCGCAAAACCGGTTTTGATGAAATTTATCTGCCATTTCGCGCCGACCAGGCACAACGGGAAGCCTCGCGCTGCCTTAAGTTCGGCGAGCACAGCGTTTGTGAATGGACCTGCCCGCTGCATAACCATATTCCGCAGTGGATTGAACTGGTGAAAGCCGGAAACATCGACGCCGCCGTCGAGCTTTCTCACCAGACCAACACCCTGCCGGAAATTACCGGACGCGTTTGTCCGCAAGACCGTTTGTGTGAAGGTGCCTGTACTATTCGCGATGAGCACGGCGCGGTAACTATCGGCAACATTGAACGCTATATTTCAGATCAGGCGTTGGCGAAAGGTTGGCGTCCTGACTTAAGTCATGTCACCAAAGTGGACAAGCGGGTGGCGATTATCGGGGCAGGTCCGGCAGGGCTGGCCTGTGCGGATGTTCTGACCCGCAATGGCGTGGCGGTGACGGTGTACGATCGCCATCCAGAAATCGGTGGCTTGCTCACTTTCGGCATTCCTTCTTTCAAACTGGATAAATCCCTGCTGGCACGCCGTCGGGAAATCTTCAGCGCGATGGGGATTCACTTCGAACTCAATTGTGAAGTGGGTAAAGATGTCTCTTTGGATTTGCTTTTGGAACAATACGACGCGGTCTTCGTTGGCGTAGGCACTTACCGTTCCATGAAAGCGGGTTTACCCAATGAAGATGCGCCGGGCGTTTATGACGCGCTGCCGTTCCTCATTGCCAACACTAAACAGGTGATGGGGCTCGAAGAGCTACCGGAAGAGCCGTTTATCAATACCGCCGGACTTAACGTCGTGGTACTGGGCGGCGGCGACACCGCGATGGACTGTGTGCGTACTGCGCTGCGCCACGGCGCGAGTAACGTCACCTGCGCTTATCGTCGTGATGAAGCTAACATGCCAGGCTCGAAGAAAGAGGTGAAGAACGCCCGCGAAGAGGGGGCCAACTTCGAATTTAACGTCCAGCCGGTGGCGCTTGAGCTGAATGAGCAAGGTCACGTTTGCGGAATTCGTTTCCTGCGCACGCGTCTTGGCGAGCCGGATGCCCAGGGGCGTCGGCGACCTGTACCGATTGAGGGCAGTGAATTTGTCATGCCAGCCGATGCGGTGATTATGGCGTTTGGCTTCAATCCACACGGGATGCCGTGGCTGGAGTCGCACGGTGTAACGGTAGACAAATGGGGCCGCATCATCGCGGATGTGGAAAGCCAGTACCGTTACCAGACCACCAATCCGAAAATCTTCGCCGGTGGCGACGCCGTGCGTGGTGCGGATCTGGTGGTTACCGCAATGGCAGAAGGACGTCATGCGGCACAGGGGATTATTGACTGGCTGGGGGTAAAATCAGTCAAATCTCACTGATAGCCTGCGCAGACAAACCCGACTTCACAGCGTAATATAATTGTTCATTTCGCGCTGTGGAGTCGGTATGACGCAACAAATCACCCTCATTAAAGACAAAATTCTCTCCGATAACTATTTCACCCTGCACAACATTACTTACGATCTCACGCGCAAAGATGGCGAAGTTATCCGCCATAAACGTGAAGTTTACGATCGCGGTAATGGTGCGACGATCCTCCTGTACAACGCGAAGAAAAAGAGCGTGGTTCTGATTCGTCAGTTCCGTGTCGCTACCTGGGTTAATGGCAATGAAAGCGGGCAGCTGATTGAAACCTGCGCCGGGCTGCTGGATAACGACGAACCGGAAGTGTGCATTCGTAAAGAAGCGATTGAAGAGACGGGCTATGAAGTGGGCGAAGTGCGCAAATTATTTGAACTGTATATGTCGCCTGGCGGTGTGACTGAGCTAATCCACTTTTTTATCGCCGAATACAGTGACAATCAGCGCGCTAACGCCGGTGGCGGTGTTGAAGATGAAGATATTGAAGTGCTCGAGCTGCCGTTCAGCCAGGCGCTGGAGATGATCAAAACCGGCGAGATACGTGACGGTAAGACGGTGTTATTGCTTAACTATTTGCAAATGTCACATTTAATGGACTGAAAAATAGCAATAATATTTCGTTGTTTATTATTGGCTCAATCCGACAAATCCGATTGAGCCGCGCTACCTGCGCAACGAAGATACGACTTGTGCTGTTTGTTTGAACTTCTGGGGTCGTACCGTCCATGCGCTATCGCATTTTCCTTCTCTTTTTTTTCGCTTTGTTGCCGACGTCTTTGGTGTGGGCGGCACCAGCGCAACGGGCGTTTTCCGACTGGCAGGTCACCTGTAATAATCAAAATTTTTGTGTGGCGCGCAATACGGGCGATCATAATGGACTGGTGATGACCCTGAGCCGCAGCGCTGGGGCGCATACCGATGCCGTTTTACGTATTGAGCGCGGTGGGTTGAAGTCGCCGGATGCGTCTGAAGGGGAGATAGCGCCACGGCTGCTATTAGATGGTGAGCCGTTGGCATTAAGTGGTGACAAGTGGCGGATTTCACCATGGTTATTAGTAACCGATGATACGGCAACCATCACCGCGTTTTTGCAGATAATTCAGGAAGGGAAGGCGATCACCTTACGCGACGGCAATCAGACCATTTCTCTGAGCGGCTTAAAAGCGGCGTTGTTGTTTATTGATGCTCAGCAAAAGCGCGTTGGCAGTGAAACCGCGTGGATCAAGAAAGGGGACGAACCGCCTCTCAGCGTACCGCCCGCGCCTGCGCTGAAAGAGGTCGCGGTGGTTAACCCAACGCCGACGCCACTCTCACTCGAAGAACGTAACGATTTGCTGGATTATGGAAACTGGCGGATGAATGGTCTGCGCTGCTCGCTTGATCCGTTACGTCGTGAGGTGAATGTCACTGCGCTGACCGATGATAAAGCACTGATGATGATTAGCTGTGAGGCAGGGGCCTATAACACCATTGATTTGGCATGGATTGTGTCGCGTAAAAAGCCGCTAGCCTCGCGCCCGGTTCGGTTGCGTTTGCCGTTCAACAACGGCCAGGAGACGAATGAACTGGAACTGATGAACGCAACATTTGATGAGAAATCGCGTGAACTGGTGACCTTAGCGAAAGGGCGCGGATTAAGCGATTGTGGCATTCAGGCGCGCTGGCGCTTTGACGGTCAGCGTTTTCGCCTGGTGCGTTACGCCGCAGAACCTACCTGCGATAACTGGCATGGGCCAGACGCCAGGCCCACGTTGTGGATCACCCGTTAAACAAAATCGCAGATGCGGCCCTAAAAAGCGCACGGACCGTCCCCTCGCCCTTCTGGGGAGAGGGTTAGGGTGAGGGGAACATACAGCATCCGGCGATCACCATCAGGCACCTTTCACTCCCAGCACCTTATGCGCTTTTGCCACAATATTCTCGGCGGTAAAGCCAAAGAACGGGAACAGCTTATCCGCCGGAGCAGATTCCCCGTAACCCGTCATCCCGACAATTGCCCCTTTCAGACCAACATACTTGTACCAGTAATCGGCAATACCTGCTTCCACCGCCACGCGAGCCGCAACGTTAGAAGGCAACACCGACTCCCGATATTCCTCATCCTGGGCGTCGAAAATATCGGTCGAGGGCAGGGAAACTACGCGTACATTGCGACCTTCTCCTGCTAATTTCTCTGCCGCTTGCAGGGTAATTTCCATCTCTGAACCGGTGGCAATCAGAATAATATCTGGCTTACCGCCGCTGTCTTTCAGCACATAACCGCCACGAGCAATCTCTTTAACCTGATCCGGCGTACGTTCCACCTGGGCCAGATTCTGCCTTGAGAGGATCAGTGCCGTCGGTCCGTTGTGGCGCTCAACCGCCAGCTTCCAGCCCACCGCCGCTTCCATCTGATCGCACGGTCGCCAGGTGCTGAAATTTGGCGTTAAGCGCAGGCTGGCCAGTTGCTCAACAGCCTGGTGCGTCGGACCATCTTCGCCCAGGCCAATTGAGTCGTGGGTATAAACCATAATCTGCCGCGCTTTCATCAGTGCCGCCATCCGCGCGGCGTTACGGGCGTATTCAACAAACATCAGGAACGTCGCGGTATACGGCACAAAGCCGCCGTGGTGCGCGATGCCGTTGGCGATAGCGGTCATGCCAAATTCACGCACCCCGTAGTGAATGTAGTTGCCCGCCGGATCTTCCTTCAGCGAAACAGAACCTTTCCAGATGGTCAGGTTGCTGGGAGCCAGATCCGCCGAACCGCCGAGCAACTCAGGCAGCATCGGCCCGTAAGCGTTAAGCGTATTTTGCGAAGCCTTACGGGTAGCGATTTTCGCCGGATTTGCCTGTAACTCATTGATATATTTCTGAGTCGTTTTCTCCCAGTCCTTCGGTAAACCACCGCTCATCCGTCGGGGAAACTCTTCTGCCAGTTGCGGATGAGCCTTTTTATAGGCGGCAAACTTCTCATTCCAGCTCTGCTGCGCTTTTTCGCCTTTTTCACGGGCATCCCAGGCGTGATAAATCTCTTTAGGGATCTCAAATGGCGGATGGTGCCAGCCCAGTTTTTGCCGTGCCAGCGCCACTTCTTCTTCCCCCAGTGGTGCGCCGTGCGCCTCTTCCTTACCTGCTTTATTCGGCGAACCAAAGCCAATCACCGTACGGCAGATAATCAGCGACGGCTTATCTTTCACGCTTTGCGCTTCAAGGATCGCTTCCTTCACCGCCTGCGGATCGTGACCGTCGATTTCATGGATCACATGCCAGTGATAGGCTTCAAAACGTTTTGCCGTATCGTCGGTAAACCAGCCTTCTGTTTCACCGTCGATGGAAATACCGTTGTGATCGTAAAAACCAATCAGCTTGCCTAGTCCCAGCGTGCCTGCCAGCGAACAGACTTCGTGGGAAATACCTTCCATCAGGCAGCCGTCGCCCATAAACACATAGGTGAAGTGATCGACGATCTCATGGTCTGGCTGGTTAAACTGCGCCGCCAGTGTACGCTCTGCTATCGCCAGCCCGACGGCGTTCGCCAAACCTTGTCCAAGCGGGCCGGTGGTGGTTTCAACGCCTGGCGTATAGCCAATCTCCGGGTGGCCTGGGGTTTTCGAATGCAACTGACGGAAGTTCTTCAGTTCTTCCAGCGGCAGGTCGTAACCGGTCAGATGTAGCAAACTGTAGAGCAGCATCGACGCGTGACCGTTGGAAAGAATAAAGCGGTCGCGATCATACCAGGTTGGGTCGGTAGGATTATGTTTAAGAAAATCGTTCCACAGCACTTCGGCAATATCAGCCATGCCCATCGGCGCGCCGGGATGACCAGAATTGGCTTTTTGTACAGCATCCATACTGAGTGCGCGAATCGCATTGGCAAGGTCTTTTCGGGACATATAACACTCCGTGGCTGGTTTATAGTTTGGCGGCAAGAAGATCTTCCAGTTTGCGTTGATCAACAGCGAACAGACGAATGCCTTCAGACAGTTTTTCTACCGCCATCGCATCCTGATTGTGCTCCCAACGGAACTCCGCTTCGCTCATGGGTGCTGGGCGTGGGAACGTCTGAGAAGGCGGGATTAATTTACGTACCACTGGAGAAACTTTTTCCTGCAGCTCCTTCAGCAAATTCGGTGCGATAGTCAGTCGATCGCAGCCGGTTAAGGCGAGGATTTGTTCGGTGCGACGGAAGCTCGCGCCCATCACAATGGTTTCATAGTGGTGTTGCTTATAGTAGTCGTAGATATTGCGCACCGATTTAACGCCCGGATCTTCTTCCACCACATACGGGTCCATCGGCTTGCGTGCCTGATACCAGTCATAAATACGCCCTACAAACGGCGAAATCAGAAAAACGCCTGCTTCCGCACAGGCCCGCGCCTGGGTAAAAGAAAACAGCAGCGTCAGGTTGCAGTTAATACCTTCTTTTTCCAGCTCTTCGGCCGCGCGAATTCCTTCCCAGGTCGAAGCCAGTTTGATCAAAATGCGTGATTTCTCAACGCCTTGTTGCTGATACAAGTCCACCAGATGGCGCGCCTTCTCAATACTCTTTTCTTTATCAAAAGAGAGGCGTGCATCAACTTCTGTTGACACGCAACCGGGTACGATTTTGAGAATTTCAGCACCGAAATTGACCGCCAGTTTGTCACACGCTGCGACCACCTGTTGTTCCTGGGTCTTGCCATTTTTTTTACCCCAGGCGATAGCATCGTCTATTAAATGCTCATATTGTGATAATCCGGCAGCCTTGAGTAACAGCGAAGGATTAGTGGTGGCATCCTGGGGATGATAATGGCGAATGGACTCAATATCGCAGCTGTCTGCCACGACAGTGGTGAACTGTTTGATGCCGTCTAACTCGTTCATAGGAAATACTCCTTGAAAAGTAAAGTGTTAGATGAGTGCGTTAATTCACACTTCTGAGAAATTTCGCTAAACGCATCAAAAAAGCATAGCAGACAGGCATGGTATTGCTGGATTAAGCAGGTAACATCAGTGTTATAGGATTATTACCAAAACATTATATTAATGGTGAGAGTTTGGACTTGCTCAAAGTCTGTAGACTCCGGCAGGGTAATAATGTGCGCCACGTTGTGGGCAGGGGCTGTTGCCCACACACTTTATTTGTGAACGTTACGTGAAAGGAACAACCAAATGGATGACCAGTTAAAACAAAGTGCACTTGATTTCCATGAATTTCCAGTTCCAGGGAAAATCCAGGTTTCTCCAACCAAGCCTCTGGCAACGCAGCGCGATCTGGCGCTGGCCTACTCACCAGGCGTTGCCGCACCTTGTCTTGAAATCGAAAAAGACCCGCTAAAAGCCTACAAATATACCGCGCGCGGTAACCTGGTTGCGGTGATCTCTAACGGTACGGCGGTGCTGGGGTTAGGCAACATTGGCGCGCTGGCAGGCAAACCGGTGATGGAAGGCAAGGGCGTTCTATTTAAGAAATTCGCTGGGATTGATGTATTTGACATTGAAGTTGATGAACTCGACCCGGACAAATTTATTGAAGTCGTCGCCGCGCTCGAACCGACCTTCGGCGGCATCAACCTCGAAGACATTAAAGCGCCAGAATGTTTCTATATTGAACAGAAACTGCGCGAGCGGATGAATATTCCGGTATTCCACGACGATCAGCACGGCACGGCAATCATCAGCACTGCCGCCATCCTCAACGGCTTGCGCGTGGTGGAGAAAAACATCTCCGACGTGCGGATGGTGGTTTCCGGCGCGGGTGCCGCAGCAATCGCCTGTATGAACCTGCTGGTAGCGCTGGGGCTGCAAAAACATAACATCGTGGTTTGCGATTCAAAAGGCGTTATCTATCAGGGCCGTGAGCCAAATATGGCGGAAACCAAAGCCGCATATGCGGTGGTGGATGACGGCAAACGTACCCTCGATGATGTGATTGAAGGTGCGGATATTTTCCTGGGCTGTTCCGGCCCGAAAGTGCTGACCCAGGAAATGGTGAAGAAAATGGCTCGGGCACCAATGATCCTGGCGCTGGCGAACCCGGAACCGGAAATTCTGCCGCCGCTGGCGAAAGAAGTGCGTCCGGATGCCATCATCTGTACCGGCCGTTCCGACTACCCGAACCAGGTGAACAACGTTCTTTGCTTCCCGTTCATCTTCCGTGGCGCGCTGGACGTTGGCGCAACCGCCATCAACGAAGAGATGAAACTGGCGGCGGTACGCGCGATTGCAGAACTGGCCCATGCAGAACAGAGTGAAGTGGTGGCTTCAGCGTATGGCGTTCAGGATCTGAGCTTTGGTCCGGAATACATCATTCCAAAACCGTTTGATCCGCGCTTGATCGTTAAGATCGCTCCTGCGGTCGCAAAAGCGGCGATGGAGTCGGGCGTGGCGACGCGTCCGATTGCTGATTTCGACGTCTACATCGACAAGCTGACTGAGTTCGTTTACAAAACCAACCTGTTTATGAAGCCGATTTTCTCCCAGGCTCGCAAAGCGCCGAAGCGCGTAGTTCTGCCGGAAGGGGAAGAGGCGCGCGTTCTGCATGCGACTCAGGAACTGGTAACGCTGGGACTGGCGAAACCGATCCTTATCGGTCGTCCGAACGTGATCGAAATGCGCATTCAGAAACTGGGCTTGCAGATCAAAGCGGGCGTTGATTTTGAAATCGTCAATAACGAATCCGATCCGCGCTTTAAAGAGTACTGGACCGAATACTTCCAGATCATGAAGCGTCGCGGTGTCACTCAGGAACAGGCGCAGCGTGCGCTGATCAGTAACCCGACAGTGATCGGCGCGATCATGGTTCAGCGTGGGGAAGCCGATGCAATGATCTGCGGTACGGTGGGCGATTATCATGAACATTTTAGTGTGGTGAAAAATGTCTTTGGTTATCGCGATGGCGTTCACACCGCAGGTGCAATGAATGCGCTGCTGCTGCCGAGTGGTAACACCTTTATTGCCGATACCTACGTCAATGACGAACCAGACGCAGAAGAGCTGGCGGAGATCACCTTGATGGCGGCAGAAACTGTCCGTCGTTTTGGTATTGAGCCGCGCGTTGCTCTGTTGTCGCACTCCAACTTTGGTTCTTCTGACTGCCCGTCGTCGAGCAAAATGCGTCAGGCGCTGGAACTGGTCAGGGATCGTGCGCCAGATCTGATGATTGATGGTGAAATGCACGGCGATGCAGCGCTGGTGGAAGCGATTCGCAACGACCGTATGCCGGACAGCCCTTTGAAAGGTTCTGCCAATATTCTGGTGATGCCGAACATGGAAGCTGCCCGCATTAGTTACAACTTACTGCGCGTTTCCAGCTCGGAAGGTGTGACTGTCGGTCCGGTGCTGATGGGCGTGGCGAAACCGGTTCACGTGTTAACGCCGATCGCATCGGTGCGTCGTATCGTCAATATGGTGGCGCTGGCCGTGGTTGAAGCGCAAACCCAACCGCTGTAATTCATTCTTAACTCTCACGCTTACCCTGAATATTCAGGGTAAGCGGTTTTCCTGAAATATATTAGCAAAGCTTATTACTGAGTTTGCGAATAATAAAAAAATCAGTATATAAAATATCTCGATATTATTTTATTTATATTCATGCGTCGCATATGAAAGTTTATTCATAACAGTAAATATCTCTCCATTCTTATTGATCTACCTCACCTTTTAAACGCGCTTGCCGAATTTTGTTATTTACTCTGACGAAAAATTGTCACGATACACGAAAGTTTTTCACAGGCGGCGACTCATGGATAAAGAACGCATCATTCAGGAATTTGTGCCCGGCAAACAGGTCACACTGGCGCATCTCATCGCGCATCCCGGTGAGGAACTGGCGAAGAAAATCGGCGTTCCGGATGCGGGCGCAATTGGCATTATGACGCTAACTCCCGGCGAAACGGCGATGATCGCCGGTGATTTAGCGCTGAAAGCCGCTGATGTGCATATCGGTTTTCTCGACCGCTTCAGCGGTGCATTGGTGATTTATGGCTCGGTGGGCGCAGTAGAAGAAGCGTTATCACAAACCGTCAGCGGTTTAGGTCGCTTATTAAATTATACGCTTTGTGAAATGACCAAAAGTTAATACGAGGCATTCATGAAACGAATTGCGTTTGTGGGTAGCGTCGGGGCAGGAAAAACAACGTTATTTAATGCGTTGCAGGGGAATTATACCCTCGCCAGAAAAACACTGGCCGTGGAATTTAATGATAAGGGCGATATTGATACGCCGGGTGAATATTTTAGCCATCCCCGCTGGTATCACGCCTTAATTACCACGCTACAGGATGTAGACATGCTGATCTATGTCCATGGCGCAAATGACCCGGAAAGTCGGTTGCCTGCCGGGTTGCTGGATATTGGCGTCAGCAAACGGCAAATCGCCGTCATCAGTAAAACGGACATGCCAGATGCTGACGTCGCCGCAACGCGAAAGTTATTGCTTGAGACGGGTTTCGAAGAGCCGATTTTCGAGCTAAACAGCCACGACCCGCAAAGCGTGCAGCAACTGGTGGATTATCTGGCATCTCTCACCAAACAGGAGGAAGCAGGTGAAAAAACTCATCACAGCGAATGATATTCGTGAAGCACACGCGCGCGGCGAACAGGCAATGTCCGTGGTTCTGCGCGCCAGCATTATTACCCCGGAAGCCCGTGAAGTGGCGGATCTACTGGGTTTTACCATCACCGAATGTGATGAATCGATCCCGGTAACGGCGTCCGTGCCCGCCAGCGTGCCAGCCGACAAAACCGAAAGCCAGCGCATCCGCGAAACCATCATTGCCCAGCTGCCGGAAGGCCAGTTTACCGAAAGCCTGGTCGCACAGCTGATGGAAAAAGTGATGAAGGAAAAACAGTCGCTGGGCGATTTTGTCGTCGCCAGCGCCGGGCCGCACCTCGAATCCGTGATCGCCGGTCACGGAGCCGGGGCGCAAACCCTTTCTGAACAACGGCTGTGTCGGGTACTGAATATCGATATCGGCGGTGGCACCGCGAACTACGCCCTGTTCGATGCCGGAAAAATCAGCGGCACTGCCTGTCTCAACGTCGGTGGTCGCCTGCTGGAAACCGACAGCCAGGGGCGCGTGGTTTACGCTCATAAACCGGGGCAGATGATTGTGGATGAGTGCTTCGGTGCAGGCACTGACGCCCGTTCGCTGACCGGCGCGCAGCTGGTGCAGGTTACCCGGCGGATGGCGGCGCTGATTGTCGAAGTGATTGACGGAACGCTTTCGCCGCTCGCGCAGGCATTGATGCAAACCGGTTTGCTGCCCGCAGGTGTTACGCCCGAAATCATTACGCTTTCTGGAGGCGTGGGCGAATGTTATCGCCACCAGCCCGCCAACCCGTTCTGTTTTGCCGATATTGGCCCACTTCTGGCAACGGCGCTGCATGACCATCCGCGCCTGCGTGAGATGAATGTGCAGTTTCCGGCGCAAACCGTACGCTCCACGGTGATTGGCGCGGGTGCACATACCCTTTCGCTCTCTGGCAGCACAATCTGGCTGGAGGGCGTACAACTGCCGCTGCGCAATTTGCCGGTGGCGATCCCGATTGATGAAACGGATCTGGTGAGTGCCTGGCAACAGGCGCTGCTTCAGCTGGATCTTGATCCCAAAACTGACGTGTACGTGCTGGCGCTTCCCGCCTCGCTGCCTGTGCGTTACGCCGCGGTTCTGACGGTCATCAACGCGCTGGTCGATTTCGTCGCGCGTTTTCCGAATCCGCATCCCCTGCTGGTGGTGGCCGGGCAGGACTTTGGTAAAGCTCTGGGCATGTTGTTGCGCCCACAGCTACAACAACTCCCGTTGGCAGTCATTGACGAAGTGATTGTCCGCGCGGGGGACTATATCGACATTGGTACGCCTCTTTTTGGCGGATCGGTTGTGCCGGTGACGGTGAAATCACTCGCATTTCCTTCCTGAATACGGTAGTTATCAGGTATGGTGCTTGGTGTCTGGGTGTTAGTGGGATTATATCCGGCAGTGTATCCGGTTAAGGTGATTGGTCTGGCAAGATGATTGGATGCTTTTGTGGTGAAAAATGTTTTGGTGTTTTAGCATAACCCTGAAGAAAGAATAAAAATAAAAAGGAAAAAACCAAAACCAGAACAGAACCGGAAAGAGAAGAAAAGAGAAAATGAAAAATAAAAACCAAAAAAGAAAGAATACTTAAATCTTCGCATGTTCTTCGGGTGGTACGCAAGTTTGTTAGTCTGACCGCACAATAAATTTTCGCTTAGAAAATAATAAGTTACATAATGTTCTGCTTTTTTAGATAAATATAACCCGAAAAAATCATTGTTAATCTTATGCATTTATTATTTGATTGTAAGTTGTGATTATTATAATTTAGTTATTGTTAGTATGTTTTATAATGCTGGATGGGTGATGCCTCTAATTAGTTGAATCTGATGTATAATACGGGCTTTTGAGGTTATCTCATGACCAGCGTTAATATTCATTGTCCCCGTTGTCAGTCAGCTCAGGTTTACCGCCATGGTCAGAACCCTAAAGGCCGTGACAGACTTCGCTGCCGTGACTGCCACCGTGTGTTTCAGTTCACTTATACTTATCAAGCACGTAAGCCGGGTATGAAAGAGCTGATAACTGAAATGGCCTTTAATGGTGCCGGGGTTCGCGATACCGCCAGGACACTGAAAATTGGTAGTAACACCGTCATCCGGACTTTAAAAAACTCGCGCCAAAGCGAATAACTTCTTCGCCTGTTGCCCATGCTGATGTGGCGTTTATCTGCGAGCTTGATGAGCAATGGAGCTACGTTGGCAGTAAAGCCCGGCAACATTGGCTCGGGTACGCGTACAACACCAAAACAGGCGGTGTACTGGCCTACACTTTTGGTCCCCGAACCGATCAAACGTGCCGGGAGCTACTGGCACTGCTTACACCCTTCAACATCGGCATGCTGACCAGCGATGACTGGGGCAGCTATGGCCGGGAGGTGCCGAAGAATAAGCATCTGACCGGCAAAATATTCACCCAACGCATTGAGCGTAATAATCTGACGCTACGCACCCGCATTAAGCGGTTGGGTCGTAAAACAATCTGCTTCTCACGCTCAGTTGAGATCCACGAAAAAGTGATCGGAGCGTTTATCGAAAAACACATGTTCTACTAATTGGATGCACTACCCAGTATGTAACTGGGTTTGTCCATAAAATGCACCTTACTCAGTTGGTGTCCAACTTTTGGGGTGCAGTTCAGAAGGACGGGATTTTACGGTGTACCGGATAAATTTAAAACTGCCTGATACTGAATGTATGAGGTTTCGTAATGCTCAATTCCCCTAGTACCGTTTTGTAGATCTCCATACTTCCACTAGTATTTATTTGCAAAGTTCCTATATTTGAGGAGTTTAATAAATTTAGCTGTCCCAAGTGATTTTTAATAGAGATAGCCTGATCATGTGCAGGATTAATAAATTTTATATCCGGTGCAACTGCTTCAAAAAAATTCTGAACAATTGGATAGTGAGTACAGCCGAGAATAATTTCATTTACTGGATGGAGGGAAATTAAATGGTTAACATGTTTTTTGATGTCATTCAAGATTGCAGGAGCATTAAGATTACCTTCCTCAATTAACATTGCAAGATTTTTGCTTGGTTCTCCAAATACATTTATTGTTGAATTCAATTTTTTTATTAGCTCTTTGTGACACCCCGTTTTAATAGTAAACTCGGTAGCGATAATACCAACATTTTTATATTGCTGGCGAATCACATCTTCTACTGCAGGTTCAATGATGGATAAGATAGGAAACGGAAAGCTCTTAGCATATCCGCTGTATTCTTCGGATTCCAAAGTTGAGGATATAGTATTACATGCGACAGCAACTAGTTTGACATTCCTTGACTGTAAAAAAGTCAGCATTTTTTTAGTCAAACTGATGATATCATCGGCAGAACGGTTGCCATAAGGTGCATTCATATTATCTCCACAATAGATAATATCTTCACCAGGAAGCAAATTAATTATTTCCTTTACCGATGTCAATCCACCGACACCTGAGTCTATTACACCAATTGGAGATTCAGCACTAAACATATTTAACCTCATCTTTTGTAGCTTATGGAAAATTTAATTACTAGTTCTTTTTTCCCAAGAAAATGGTTCGAAATCAGAGTTTGGATCTTTCCAGTCAGATTTTCGGAAGGCGTAAATTAATATTGGAATTAATAAAAATAGGGCAACTAATACTAACAAATAAAGAACATAGCTGGTTGGACTACCAGTTGGGATTTGCTCGGGCGGAATAAAACTTAATACAAAAGCCAGAAAAGACCCTAAGAATCCAAGTGTTGCCCAGAAAAATAAAGCAGGGGCTCGATATGGGCGTTTTGTATCAGGTTGAGAATGTCGTAGATAGATAGCACTAGCGAACATGAGCATATACATAACTAAATAGAGCATAACTGTTAACTGTGATAAAATCTGAAAAGCTGCTTGAACTGAAGGCATTATCACAAAAGTAACAGAAAGAACTGAGACAATTATACCTTGTACAAACATTAGATGGTGCCCCATTCCATGACGATTGGTTTTTTGGAAAAACTTAGGTAAATAACCAGCTTTCGCGATCGCTAATACACCTGTATTAGGCCCTGCAATCCAAGTAACCACCCCACCCAGTACGCCAATTGCTAGCATAAATGCCATCACAGAGCCAAGCCATGGCACTCCAGCCCATTCGAACAGCATATCGTAGGCAACCAACAAACTTTGAGTTAGACTAATTTTATCTGTAGGAATAATAAAGGCGACCCCTAAAGTACTGAGCAGGAATATTGCAATAGTACCTATAGAAGCGATGGTAATTGCAATTGGGTATTTTTTAGTTGGATTATCTAAATCGTTAACATGGACCGCATTCATTTCCATCCCTGCATAAGCAAGAAATATGCTGGCGGCAAGAACAATATTCTGGAAGTTAGCTATATTAGGGAAAAGATCACCCCAACCTAATGGGATCACCGCTGGTTTACCGCTGAACCACAGATAGGAGAAACCAAGAATAACAAGGATAATAGCTGGAATAATTGTCCCTATAATACCGCACCACTTAGATACCTGCGAGAAAATACCAACGCCACGTAATGCAACACAAATAGCTCCCCAGTAAACAAATAGTACGAAAAATAAAATATACCATTTATTACTGGCAATTGATTCTGCCACCCCCATATCAACATCAATAAATGCAACCGAGACTGCACCAAATGTCAGTACTGTTGGAAAGTAGGGGATGACTTGTAGCCAGGTCATAAGCATTCCTACAAAACCCCAGCGAGCCCCAAATGCTTCTCCTATCCATCGAAATGCCCCCCCTTTTTGTGGATATGTTGTAGCTAGCTCAGCCGCAACAAAGGCAACAGGTACTAAAAACATAATTGCAGCAAAGGTATAGTAAAAAATGGCACCTAAGCCGTATTCTGCTTCAGAAGGTATAAATCGTAGACTTACTACAGCAGTTATATTCATGATAGCGAGTGTCCCCACTGTCATTTTCTTACTTTTGGGTGCGATATTAGCATTAGACATTTTTATACTCTCGAACATTTTTAAAATAGAAACATATAATTACGATGTAAATATAAAAACTAATATTAACTTTAACACTTATCTTAAAAACACTAACGCAATCTGCTTTACAAAAATAAGTAATACCTAAAGTCGTAACGACACCAATAGTGTTTTCATCGACATGCTTCAAAACCTCTTTAGCATTCATTATCAGGTGATGATCATCAAGTGGAATTTCACACAATTTCACATCACAGTAACGGCAGAATTTATGCCAGCATATTTGCACAGGATCGCAAATCAGGTTCGGTTGATTTACCTTGTACTTCGCGTTTTTTACACCACTGCCATTTTAACGCCAAGCGGCCGAGCATAGCAGCTTCAGATGAACCAATGGTTGAGCAACCTAAGGTGTGTCGCGAATCGGGGAAACTCCACGAATCGGAAAGCATACGCACACAGCGACCTTCAGGTTCCGCCATTTGTGGATATTCATCTTTATAAATCATGTTTTTATCAATAGCTAAATTAAGCAACTCACGGATTTCATCATCAAGCCATGTTTGACAGAAAGTAGCTAAGTTTTGTCGTGAATCCCCATCAAGGATGAGCTCATCACGTATGGCGCTGAATACATTTCGAGATTTCTTCTCATCTACACGCAAATGATATTTATGCAATATAAATGAAAGCTCAAGTGAGCTATGAATATCGACTGCTTCTCTATAACAAGAATTACCTGATTTATTTTTCATAATAAACGCCACTCAATACAATCAGATTAAACATTACAAACACAATCTGGATTTTGCAATTTTAAAACTATCAAATTTAGATATATTTTAATTAATATAAAACCATAAACATATCAAAAAATTACTTTATTATGGTCATGGTAGATGTGTTTCAATGCCAACCTGGTCTATTCCTACATATGTGAGAGCATATTTACAAAAAAATCGTTATTGTGATTTCAACGGTGATGCTGAAGTGGCACACTAAATTTGGCCACCTGAACAGAGGTGATATGCTCACCTCAGAACAACATGACGTGGTGTTATTCTGCTCAGTACTGTTCTGGCAATGAATCCAGCCAGTCCTCTGCATCTTCCTTGTAACACTCGTAGATGCAGTAATTGGTGAAACTGATGTATTTGGTTAGTAACTCTGCTTCGTTGTTCCTGTGCGCTCTTCTGGCCTGCTTACGTAGTTGTTTCGCTTCTGCCCGCTGGCCTTCGAGTATCTCCAGCCTGTCTGCAATATCTTGCTTCATGTTCAGCTCCTCGCGCGCGCATAGTACTTGTCCGAAAATTAATCGCCCGTCCCATCATTAATATCGATTCCCACGCTGTGTAACTGGCTATGAATGTCTCTGCGAATGAGAATTAAACGCCTGATGAACTCCATTTCCTCCGCGCTCTGGTTGCTCGGCCCCGATTTCATGTCGATGATTTTATTGATAGTTCCAAGCGAATATTCAGCCCACAGACGAAGCGTTTGGCGCTTCATGGCCTGTTTGCTCAGTGGCGAATGTTTCAGGTCTAAGACATGTTCTGCGAGGGTCTTAGCGATGCCCTGCATGATGCGTAGTGCCAACATGATGATTTTCTCCGGACTTGTGCTAATATAGTTCCCGAACATTGTTTCGAGACTGCTTATCCTGTTTGTCTTGTCCGATTTGTTCATTGGTCACATTGTTAAGTCAGCCGGGGTAATTCCCGGCTTTCTTTTATCCGATCAGTACCGAATCCCTATCGCATTGAATACGCGTTTCCGTTGCTCAGCTTCAGGATCGGTGGCCATTTCTGGTTCTGGCTCCGGCATAGACGGGGCGGCATCAAAATGCTCAATTTCACGACCGAAATACGAGTTCAGGTCAATACCTGCCGAACTATCCACTCCATCAAAATAGCGACGCTGTTCCTCGGTGAGACAGCTACCCAGACGTTCCTCAACCTGCGCCATAAACTCAACATCCGGTGAGAAGTACTCATCGGGATTCGGAGCACCGCTCTGTTTGTACATCTCCATTTTCTCTGCGTTCGTTTTTAGCCCGGCAATGCGTTTCTCCAGTCCGGCGGCTTTAATAGCGTCAGCAACGATTTGTGGGATCTGCGGTTTAATTGTTTCGATAACTTCATTACTGATTAATTTAAACTGGGCCATACGGATCGCTTTAATCTGTTTATTTAGCAGTGCGCGTTCCCCTTCGTTGGCGGTTTTATCACGCTGTGCTACCAGTTCAGCGCCTTTATTTGCCAGTACCTCAAATGCGTCCATTATCTTTCCCCCCTTTTTTCGATTATTTAAAAGCGCTTATTGACACGCCAAAACGACGACTTAATTCGCAAATGAGTCGCCGCTTTGCAGTGCCTTCCATATCTTCCGGCATTTCAGACTGAAGTTTATCAGCTACTTCATCAACAAGTGGACGAACCGTTTCCACGAACTTGTCCGCAATATAATCAGCAGAACGCATCACTTTCTCATGGAATTCCTCACGGCGTTCCTGGGCGGCTGATTTAGGGGCTGTCGTGCGCTGAAAATAACTGTCTAATGAATGCATGGTATTTACTCCTGTGTTTATAGTGATTGTTCAATTAATTGCGGTTGAAGCCATTGTGTGTGGCCCAGCCGAATAAGTTTGCGGACGTTTTTATGTATCCGGCGGTGCTTTTCTTTCGGCATCAGGCGAATATTCTTGATGCGGTTATCCTGTTTGTTCAAATTAACGTGGTGCACTTCATATAATGTCTCGTCATAAGCGCCGTATGTGTATACATAGCAGGCTTTCTGATAGGTGAGTGTCACTTTGAATTTACCTTCATGTACCGTTACAACCAAATGCCCTTTATTGGTCATGCTGCCTTTGATAACGTCTTTTGTTTCACGGCTAAACAATAAACCCGCTTCAGGGTCATAAATCCATCTGCGTCGCATAATATCGGCACAGCGTTCTAATCTTTCGATATTGGTCATGATGTTTACCTCAAAATGTGATGCGTGATTATTATCGTTCTGTTCTGTACAACCATTCTTTGCATTCGTGCTCCCAGAATAATTGGCGAGTACCGCGTGGGGTAAATGGCAAAGGGACTCCGGTTGATGGTTTTTTTAGCCAGCGCCTCAGCGTTCTGGTCGATACATTCGCCATTGCTGCGAACTGTTCTAATGTTATTGCTTTCATAAATACCTCGATACGAAAAAGAAGCCGCCCACGGAGGAAAGAAGAAGCAAATTTTGAATTTCCGTGAGGCGGTGGATTCCGATTCCCTGAACCCATTACCCATGTGATACTTAATATTATAAACCTTATTTTTTCTGTTGACATTTTTGGCCATATATTGACAGCGGTTTTTGTTAGCAAAAAGTGCTATTTATTAAATCATCAAAGCAATAAAAGATTATTTGCACCCGCAAGGTAATAGCGGGATAATATTAGCGAGGGTTAGCCGCCCTCGACCTCAAAGTGATCTGTTAATAACTACAACGATATGTCTCTATTTCCCGCTTCTCCGGCGGGTTTTTTTTGCCTGCAAATCACCACATCAGAATTAATTAAATTGATACCGTTTAAAACGCTCCCAATCGCAATATAACGGCCTTAACTTCTGGCTATGCATTTTCTCAGGTGTGATCAAATTGATTCGTCAGGCGTGGAATAAGGCAATAAAAACGGGCATTGCGCCCGCTTGTGTTCACTGCATCGAAAATAACTTATCCATAATTCTTTTCTCCTGTTCCCTGCACATCATTTCGGCACGGTCCCGATCTTCCTGTGTCGGATTAAAGTCCGGCGTTCTGTATCTGTTGCCTGAAATATACCGTGCATGATTGCGGCGACCTGAACGCGGCATTATCCAGTATTCGATGTTCTCACGCGTGGCAATGAGTAAACCATCTTCTACAAGCGTATTCAGGGCGTGCCATAGCTGCTTGTAAGTAACGCAACCTTCACCGACAAGATAATCCAGTGCGCACGACAATCCGCTTACTGTTAACTCTTTGGCGGCGAAATTTGGGTGTTCAGAAAGGAAATACTCCTGACCCTGTTTGCTGAATACCCAAAGGATCTGGCGGCGCAATTCTTCAACGTCCTGGCTATAAGCGTGATTGATATGTCTTTCAGCTACGAAAGCGCGGCCTTGTTTCCTGATTAGCCCATTACTAACCATCGTCATGAGTGAGCGGCGGGCGGCGTCAACCTGGACGCGGGTAACATTGCCACCATAAACGAGATCTGCGGCTTGTCGTGCGGTGATTGATTCGTTTTTTGCCAGATAGTCGAGGATCTGCCGTTGTTGTTCTGATATGCGCATGATATGTAACCCCCTGATTTTCACAATAAACTTATCTCTTTTCCGCTTAATGTATGTATCTATTATGCGCTCAATATCGAGGCGGGGCAATGTTGCGATCAGTCCTGATCGCCACCATTCAGGCGAGTGAGAAAAATTTAATGAAATCGCATCGATTTTAAGCGCTCTCAATCGCTCTGTGGCGACGTTAAGTAAGTGTAGCGCTTATGTGTGTTCATCGCGTTCTATGGGCCATTCCTTTCGAATTTGGCGCGGTCATGATAGTTCGCGGTGATCGGCGGCGGGGATAAAGTTTCCTGAGTGATCACTTAAGCCTGCTGTGCGTCGTGTGAGTGTGCTGTCTGCACCTGGCTATACGCTGCTTTGCTGCTGTTTCCTGTCTGGTCTGTATACGCGATAAAAACCATTGGTCTTGCAGTGTGGCGGTGTCGTTGGTTTTTATTGAGCGCGTAGCGCGATAGAAGGTGCGCTCTCAGATGTTTATGTGTCTACCTATGGTGAGCGCTCCGTGCCTTACGTCGTTTCATTGAGCATTGGCCCCAGGAGACGAGCGAAGCGAAGCTCTCCCCACTGCTAAGCTGGTTTTGTTTTTATCCTGCATGCTATTCCGCTTAAGCCAGCTAGTTAATTCGTCAAGGAATGATTTAAAGAGTCCTTTAACATTATGGTCACAATCCGAACAGCTTTATCGTGAGGATTTGACCTAGCCGAGCGGCAATGAGCGTAGTCCTGCTGCACAGAAGTTAAGGTCTGCTCTGGAGGTTATCAGGACGTAAGCACTAGTCTCATGATTCCGCCGAAAAGACGAAAAATCTTGGCGCTGATCTGTATTTATTATTTCTCTGTATTTATTACTTTGGGCCGCAAAAATGCGGCTAGTGAGTGGGCAAATTTGCGGCTAGTGAGTGGGCAAAAATGCCCACCTATTTTTTTTCAGCGTCAAAATCATGACCTTTCTGGATACTTCTTGAACAGTAATCACGCTTTTTCTTGCACTAACCAATTGAATAATAAAAGGTTCTGGCAAATAGGACCGCATTTTTGCGGCTAGTAAACATGGGGTCGCATTTTTGCGGCTTATTTTGCTTGCAGCCAGCGCCACGTCTGGGTTTGAGCTATCACTATCAAACTGGTTGTAACCGCGATGTGATTATTAGTTTATTGAGGTAATGATCTGATTATCTGACATGAAAAAAGGGGCATTTGCCCCCCTTTGCTGACCCGCTGCCTAGTGTACCAGGTAGCTGACTTTTGCTTCTCTTTCGTGCTGCTGTGCCGTCATTGTGGATTTGGCGAAACGTATGCTGGAGCAGAAAGCATCCGGCATCAACATGACCCGATAAGGAGGCATCATGCCAGCTTTAGATTTGATTCGACCGTCGGTAACCGCCATGCGGGTGATTGCCTCCGTTAACGCTGAATTTGCGCGTGAACTAAAATTGCCGCCGCATATTCGTAGCCTCGGGCTGATTTCTGCCGATTCTGACGACGTAACCTACATTGCGGCTGACGAAGCGACCAAACAAGCGATGGTCGAAGTGGTATATGGTCGCTCGCTGTATGCGGGAGCGGCACACGGCCCGTCACCGACTGCCGGTGAAGTGCTGATTATGCTTGGTGGGCCAAACCCGGCGGAAGTGCGTGCCGGTCTGGATGCGATGGTTGCACATATTGAAAATGGCGCAGCTTTCCAGTGGGCCAATGACGCAGAAAACACCGCCTTCCTGGCGCATGTGGTTTCGCGTACCGGTTCTTATCTTTCATCAACCGCCGGGATCACGCTTGGCGATCCGATGGCGTATCTGGTGGCACCGCCGCTGGAAGCGACCTACGGCATTGATGCCGCGTTGAAATCTGCCGACGTACAGCTGGTGACCTACGTCCCGCCACCGTCTGAAACCAACTACTCGGCAGCATTTTTAACCGGTAGCCAGGCCGCGTGTAAAGCAGCCTGTAACGCCTTTACCGATGCAGTGCTGGAAATCGCGCGTAATCCAATCCAGCGTGCGTAACGGAGGTTGCCGATGATCAATGCACTGGGATTGCTGGAAGTGGACGGCATGGTCGCCGCGATAGATGCAGCGGATGCCATGCTCAAAGCAGCTAACGTTCGTCTGCTCAGTCACGAAGTGCTTGACCCTGGTCGCTTAACGCTGGTGGTGGAAGGCGATCTGGCGGCGTGTCGTGCGGCGCTGGACGCAGGTTGTGCTGCCGCGATGCGTACCGGGCGTGTCATCAGCCGTAAGGAGATCGGTCGGCCAGACGATGACACCCAGTGGCTGGTTACTGGCTTTAACCGCCAGCCGAAGCAACCCGTAAAGGAACCCGACGCGCCAGTTATCGTCGCGGAATCTGCTGACGAGTTGTTGGCGCTGTTAACATCAGTATGTCAGGGAATGACGGCAGGAGAAGTGGCCGCCCACTTTGGCTGGCCGCTGGAAAAAGCCAGAAATGCGCTCGAACAGCTCTTTTCTGCCGGGACGTTACGTAAACGCAGTAGTCGTTATCGTCTCAAGCCCCATTAACCTGTCGGAGGTGCCGGGTGTCCTACAACACCCGGCATTAACATCATGAAAAAGACCCGTACAGCCAATTTGCACCATCTTTATCATGAACCCTTACCCGAAAACCTGAAGCTCACGCCGAAGGTCGAAGTGGATAATGTTCATCAACGACAGACAACGGATGTCTATGAACATGCTTTGACGATTACCGCCTAGCAGCAGATTTACGATCAGCTGCATCCGGGCAAGTTTCATGGTGAATTTACGGAAATTCTACTCGATGATATTCAGGTTTTTCGTGAATACACCGGTCTGGCGCTGCGTCAGTCGTGCCTGGTCTGGCCGAACTCGTTCTGGTTTGGCATTCCGGCGACGCGCGGTGAGCAGGGATTTATCGGTTCGCAATGTCTGGGAAGCGCAGAAATAGCGACGCGCCCCGGTGGAACCGAGTTTGAATTAAGTACGCCGGACGATTATACGATCCTGGGCGTAGTGCTGTCTGAAGATGTCATCACCTGTCAGGCTAACTTTTTGCACAATCCGGATCGGGTATTACATATGCTGCGTAGCCAGTCGGCGCTGGAAGTGAAAGAGCAGCATAAAGCCGCGCTGTGGGGCTTTGTCCAACAGGCGCTGGCGACGTTTTGCGAGAACCCGGAAAATCTCCATCAGCCTGCAGTGCGAAAAGTGCTGGGGGATAATTTGCTAATGGCGATGGGGGCGATGCTGGAAGAAGCGCAACCAATGGTGACGGCGGAAAGCATCAGTCATCAGAGTTACCGTCGGTTGCTTTCCCGCGCCCGTGAATATGTGCTGGAAAACATGTCCGAACCGGTGACGGTGCTGGATTTGTGTAATCAACTGCATGTCAGTCGCCGCACGCTACAAAACGCGTTTCACGCTATTTTAGGCATTGGCCCAAACGCGTGGCTGAAACGCATTCGCCTGAACGTCGTACGCCGCGAACTGATAAGCCCGTGGTCGCAAAGCACAACGGTAAAAGACGCCGCCATGCAGTGGGGATTCTGGCATCTGGGGCAATTTGCCACGGATTACCAGCAGCTGTTTGCCGAGAAGCCGTCGTTGACGTTGCATCAGCGGATGCGGGAATGGGGGTGAGGGAGTTACACCCAATCCCTGACCTTAATAAACTCACTTAACGCCGCTTCTGGGCTGCCATCTTTTGGCTGATAATCATACTCCCAGCGTACCAGTGGCGGCATTGACATCAGGATCGACTCGGTGCGCCCGCCAGTTTGCAGGCCAAACAGCGTGCCGCGATCCCAGACCAGATTGAACTCGACATAACGACCGCGACGGTAGAGCTGAAAATTGCGCTCGCGCTCGCCGTAGGCCATCGCTTTACGTCGCTCTACAATTGGTAAATAAGCGTCGGTGTAGCCTTTGCCTACCGCCTGCATAAAGGCAAAACAGTGGTCGAAATCTGGCGTGTTCAGATCATCAAAGAACAGCCCGCCAATGCCGCGCTGTTCGTTGCGATGTTTGAGGTAGAAGTAATCGTCGCACCACTTTTTGTAACGGGGATAAACGTCTTCACCAAATGGCTGGCACAGGTCACGGGCGGTGCGGTGCCAGTGAATGGCGTCTTCTTCAAAACCATAGAAAGGGGTTAAATCGAAGCCGCCGCCAAACCACCAAACGGGCTCTGCACCCGGTTTTTCGGCAATAAAAAAACGCACATTCGCGTGGCTGGTGGGAACATACGGGTTATGCGGATGCACTACCAGTGAAACGCCCATCGCCTCGAAACTGCGCCCGGCAAGTTCCGGGCGATGAGCGGTGGCGGAAGCAGGCATCGCCTCACCGTGGACGTGAGAAAAGTTGACGCCCGCCTGTTCGAAAACACCACCATTACGCAACACCCGACTGCGCCCGCCGCCGCCAGCTTCGCGCTGCCAACTATCTTCGACAAATTCTGCGCCATCGACGGCGGTCAGCTGCTGACAAATCGTATCCTGAAGGTTGAGCAGAAACTGTTTAACCTGGTGTGCGTCGGGTTTCATAACTTATCGCTTTTTCGAATGTGCTTTCTGGTTGTCGAACCAGTGGAAATAACTGATCACGCCTTCAGCAATCGCTGTGGCGATTTTCTGACGAAACGCCGCCGTGCCTAACAGCCGCTCTTCTTCCGGGTTGGTGATAAACGAGGTTTCCACCAGCACCGAAGGAACCGACGGCGATTTCAACACCACAAACGCGGCTTGTTCGGTGTTGCGGCTGTGCAGTTTATGCACCGGCTTAATCTTTTTCAGAATATGCGAGCCAAGCGTCAGGCTGTTTTTAATAGTATCGGTTTGCACCAGATCAAACAGTACTTGCTGCAATAGGTGATCCTTGTCAGTCGCCTTTTTACCGGCAACTTCATCGGCGCGGTTTTCGCGTTCAGACAGGTATTTCGCCATTGCGCTACTTGCCCCACGGTTAGAGAGGGCAAATACCGAAGCACCGGCAGCTTTCGGGTTGGTAAAGCCATCGGCATGAATTGACATAAACAGATCTGCGCCATGTTTATGGGCGATTTCAACGCGATCGTAAAGTGGGATAAACGTATCGCCAGAACGCGTTAAACGCGCATCAATCCCATGATTACGCAAAATGGAACGGACGTTTTTAGCAATCGCCAGCACCACATGTTTTTCTTTCGAACCGTTGCGTCCGATCGCTCCGGTATCAATTCCGCCGTGGCCTGGATCGAGAACAACGACACGTTTGCCGCCAGATTTTTTGGCTTTCGGCTTGCTGTGTCCGTTGCTGGTTTTTAAAGGTTCGTCTTTGGCAATGGCTTGCGACATTCCTGACAACGTCAGGGCAGCTAAACCGGCTTTCAGCACCTGGCGGCGCGAAGTGAGTGTTTTTAGTGGTTTAAAAGTGCTCATACGGCCTGAGTTGTAATAATAAAGTTCCAGATGTTATATCGTATCGCGTAATCCGTTACGACGGTTTGCTGTTGAGAATTGTTTTACTTTTCATTTCAATAGTTGACAACTCCCCATTATGCCACTTTTTCAACCGATTTTCGTCAGATATTGGCTAATTCGACCGTTCACGCCATAATCAGCCTTTTAACCCGCAAAAAGGTAACGAATACCATGGAGATACGCGTATTTCGCCAGGAAGATTTCGAAGAGGTCATCACCCTTTGGGAGCGTTGCGACTTGCTGCGTCCGTGGAACGATCCGGAAATGGACATCGAGCGTAAGATGAACCATGACGTCAGTTTGTTTTTGGTCGCTGAGGTAAACGGTGAAGTGGTCGGAACGGTGATGGGCGGTTATGACGGGCATCGCGGGTCTGCTTATTATCTTGGCGTGCATCCAGAGTTTCGTGGGCGTGGAATTGCCAATGCGTTGCTTAACCGGCTGGAGAAAAAGCTGATTGCTCGCGGCTGCCCGAAAATTCAGATCAACGTGCCGGAAGATAACGACATGGTGCTCGGAATGTATGAACGCCTGGGATATGAACACGCCGACGTGCTGAGTCTGGGTAAGCGTTTGATTGAAGATGAAGAGTACTGAGTTCCATCCTGTCCATTATGATGCGCACGGACGCCTGCGTTTACCCTTGCTCTTCTGGCTTGTGCTATTGCTTCAGGCGCGAACCTGGGTGCTGTTTGTCATTGCCGGTGCGTCGCGTGAGCAGGGTACTGCGCTGCTAAATCTGTTTTATCCCGATCACGATAATTTCTGGCTGGGGCTGATTCCCGGTATTCCGGCGGTGCTGGCGTTTTTGTTGAGCGGTCGGCGGGCTTCGTTTCCTCGCACCTGGCATGTGCTCTATTTTCTGTTGCTGTTGGCGCAGGTGGTTTTACTTTGCTGGCAACCGTGGCTGTGGCTGAACGGTGAATCCGTTAGCGGTATCGGTCTGGCGCTGGTAGTGGCGGATATTGTGGCGTTAATCTGGCTGCTGACCAATCGACGTTTACGCGCTTGTTTTAATGAAGAAAAAGAATAACGGCACTTTTTGGTGAATTTGCACTCCAAGCAACGTTATTGAATAACCAAAGGAAGTGACATGAAATCGCTGCGTTTAATGTTATGCGCTATGCCGTTGATGCTGACCGGCTGTTCCACGATGTCGTCAGTTAACTGGTCTGCCGCTAACCCGTGGAACTGGTTTGGATCGTCCACCAAAGTGAGCGAGCAGGGCGTGGGTGAATTAACGGCGTCCACACCACTGCAAGAACAAGCCATTGCTGATGCGCTTGATGGCGATTATCGCCTGCGCAGCGGAATGAAAACCACGAACGGCAACGTGGTGCGCTTTTTTGAAGTGATGAAAGGCGACAACGTGGCGATGGTGATTAACGGCGATCAAGGCACGATCAGTCGCATTGACGTGCTGGATAGCGATATTCCTGCTGACACCGGTGTTAAAATCGGTACACCGTTTAGCGACCTTTACAGCAAAGCATTTGGCAATTGCCAAAAAGCTGATGGTGATGATAATCGTGCCGTCGAATGTAAAGCCGAAGGCAGTCAACATATTAGCTACCAGTTCAGCGGGGAATGGCGTGGTCCTGAAGGGTTAATGCCTTCGGACGATACCCTGAAAAACTGGAAAGTCAGTAAAATTATCTGGCGGCGTTAATTTGCGTCTGAACAAACCGCCGTCGCGAAAAAACACGTAAAATAGCGCTCAACAATGCCACGGATTGCGTGGCATTCTTATTTTCAGGAGGAACAATGTCTCAGGTTCAGAGTGGCATTTTGCCAGAACATTGCCGCGCGGCGATTTGGATCGAAGCCAACGTGAAAGGGGAAGTTGACGCCCTGCGTGCGGCCAGTAAAACATTTGCCGACAAACTGGCAACTTTTGAAGCGAAATTCCCGGACGCGCATCTTGGTGCGGTGGTTGCCTTTGGTAACAACACCTGGCGCGCTCTGAGCGGCGGCGTTGGGGCAGAAGAGCTGAAAGATTTTCCGGGCTACGGTAAAGGCCTTGCGCCGACGACCCAGTTCGATGTGTTGATCCACATTCTTTCTCTGCGTCACGACGTAAACTTCTCTGTCGCTCAGGCGGCGATGGAAGCCTTTGGTGACTGCATTGAAGTGAAAGAAGAGATCCACGGCTTCCGTTGGGTGGAAGAGCGTGACCTGAGCGGCTTTGTTGACGGTACAGAAAACCCGGCGGGTGAAGAGACGCGCCGCGAAGTGGCGGTTATCAAAGACGGCGTGGATTCCGGCGGCAGCTATGTGTTTGTGCAGCGTTGGGAGCACAACCTGAAGCAGCTCAACCGGATGAGCGTTCACGATCAGGAGATGATGATCGGGCGCACCAAAGAGGCCAACGAAGAGATTGACGGCGACGAACGTCCGGAAACCTCTCACCTCACCCGCGTTGATCTGAAAGAAGATGGCAAAGGGCTGAAGATTGTTCGCCAGAGCCTGCCGTACGGCACCGCCAGTGGCACTCACGGTCTGTACTTCTGCGCCTACTGCGCGCGTCTGCATAACATTGAGCAGCAACTGCTGAGCATGTTTGGCGATACCGATGGCAAACGTGATGCGATGTTGCGTTTCACCAAACCGGTAACCGGCGGCTATTATTTCGCACCGTCGCTGGACAAGTTGATGGCGCTGTAAGCGTTTCTGATTCATTGATTAAAGGCCAGGCAGTAACATTACTGACTGGCCTTTTTATTACTGCTTTAACGCCGCATATACTTGATCAACTACCTTCTGTCAGAACAGGGTATTTTGCGGCGCTGACGCTACAACTAACAGCCAGCAGAGAAAGATAGAGCATTGTCCGTTTCATAATATCAGTCCAGATTGACGTTACGGCAGCCAAAGAGCGTGGTGAAAATAAACCCGCAAACCCATGCCACCAGAATCCCGCCAGCATAAACCGCCATTGCCGGAAGGATGCCTTGTGCGGAAGTCATCAGCGGCAGCGCCACCAGACCAGACGGCCCAAAGGCGCTGTTTAAGCCCATCGGCAGACCCCACCAGGCTATCAATCCGATAAACAAACCGCCCGCCGCGCCGCCTAAACAGGCGGTAACAAACGGCTTCATGCGGGGCAGGGTGACACCGTAAATCAGCGGTTCACCAACGCCCAGCAGGCCGGGAATAATCGCCCCGCGTACCTGACTGCGTAGCGCACTGTGCGGTTGCGCCCGCCAGTAGAGTGCCAGCGCCGCGCCCACCTGGCCCGCGCCTGCCATTGAAAGGATGGGAAATAAGCTGTTGAATCCCTGGCTGTCCATTAACGCGAGGTAAACAGGAATAAAGCCCTGATGCACGCCAAATACCACGGCGATCAGGAACAGCCCGGCTAAAACCGCACAACCGAACGGATTACTGTTCAGGTGCATAAACAGCCATGACATACCTTCGAATAACCAGCCACCCAGCGGCATAATGATCAGGTACGCAAGCGTAGCGGTGATCAGCAGGGTGATTAACGAGGTCAGCAGCATGTCGAGATCGTCCGGCATAAAGCGGCGCACCATGCCTTCAATGCGGGCGCAGGCCCACGCGGCAATCAGCACGCCGATAATATTGCCGCGCGGATCGATGGGCAGACCAAAGAAATCGTGAAAACCGGCGTAGTAACCGGTGGTTGCAGCGGGGTTATAACCGAGCAAAAAGAGTGCGGCAATAATTGCGCCATTGACGCCCGTGCCGCCAAATGCCTGGGCGGCGTTATAGCCCACCAGAATCACTAGGAAGGTGAACAAACCTTTGCTGAACACCTTCATAAAATTCAGCGCGTCGGGTAGCGTGCCCTGAGCATCTGCCGGAACGTGCATCACCGTGGCAATTAACGTCGCTATCCCCAGCAGCAGACCGGCGGCAATAAAACCGGGGATCAGCGGCGTGAAGATGGTGGCGAATTTGGCGAGAAATTGTTGCACGCCGGAGGTTTGTTTGGCTTTTAACTGACGTTTGTTCTGGGCGGCGATTTCTGCGGCATCCTGTACCGGTGCATCGCCCAGCAGCTCGCTCATCGCTTTTGCGGCACGATGCGCTTTACCAGGCCCAAAAACGACCTGCACCTGGTCGCTGGTCAAAATGACGCCCTTCACGCCTTCCAGCGTTTTGATATTGGGATCAACCAGTGAACTGTCATGTACACCCAGACGCAGGCGCGTCATACAGTTACCACAACTGGCGATATTTCCCGGTCCGCCGACACGGGTAAGAATGGTGTTCAGAAGTTCACTGCTGATCTCTTTGGCCATGGGTTATTCCTTGTCTAAAACCTGACGAATAAAGCCGCCGTGTTGATCCAGGCGTTTTTTAGCTTCTGCGGCATCGAGATTTTTCAGCACCATCACAATGGCCGTTTTACAGTTGCGCTCGCAGGCAATTAACGCCGCTTCCGCTTGTTCGGCATTACATCCGGTGGCGTTTTTAACGATATTGACCTGGCGCACATGCAGTTTTTCGTTGGTGGCGACCACATCGACCATCAGGTTGCCGAACACTTTGCCGGATTTAATCATCAGCCCGGTGGAAAGCATATTGAGCACCAGTTTCTGCGCTGTACCTGCTTTCATCCGCGAAGAACCGGTAACAACTTCGGCACCTACAATCGGTGTAATGGCAAACTCAGCGGTGGTTGAAACGGCGCTCCCCGGATTACAGGAAATTCCCACTGTGCGGCAGCCGAGCTGGCGTGCGTATTCCAGTCCGGCAATCACATACGGCGTGCGACCGCTGGCAGCAATGCCAACCACCACATCCTGTGCCGTTAAATTAATATTTTTCAGATCGTTAACACCACCTTCCCGGCTATCTTCAGCTCCTTCCACCGCGTGCTGAATGGCATATTCGCCTCCAGCAATCAAACCAACCACCAGACCCGGTTTCACGCCGTAGGTGGGCGGACATTCGCTGGCATCCAGAATCCCCAGACGACCGGATGTTCCCGCACCGAGATAAATCAGACGACCGCCGCCGCTGACCTGGGCGTGGATAACATCGATCGCCGCGGCGATATCCGGCAGGACGCGATCAACGGCAGGCGGTACGGTTTTATCTTCATCGTTGATAATCCGGCACATTTCCAGCGTCGATACGCGGTCAATTTCAGCCGAGGCGGTGTTCGAGCCTTCAGTAATCATCTTTTCTAGTTGCATCGGTGGTGACCTTACTATTTACGATCAAATAATTGCAGATGTATGGAATCATATATCCCGAATTGACAGACTTAAAGGAATCATTGAGTCTACACTCGCAGAGTGTGAAGAGCGTCATAAGAACTTAAGCGGAATTTTTGCTGCCAGCCCAGGAGAGTGGAAGATGTTGTACCTGACGAAAATACGCAATGCGGAAAGTGAATTTACCGGGAACGAGCAAAAAATTGCTGACTTTCTGCGGGCCAGAGTGAGCGAGCTGAAATCCGTCTCTTCACGGCAGATGGCGAAACAGCTCGGTATCAGCCAGTCGAGCATTGTGAAATTTGCCCAGAAGCTCGGCGCGCAAGGATTTACTGAATTGCGTATGGCGTTAATTGGCGAATACAGTGCCAGCCGGGAGAAAACGAATGCCACGGCGCTGCACCTGCACAGTTCGATTACCAGTGATGATTCGCTGGAAGTGATTGCCCGCAAACTGAATCGCGAAAAAGAGCTGGCGCTGGAGCAAACCTGTGCGTTGTTCGACTACGCGCGGCTGCAAAAAATCATTGAGGTCATCAGTAAAGCACCGTTTATCCAGATAACGGGCCTGGGCGGATCGGCGCTGGTGGGGCGCGATCTGTCGTTCAAACTGATGAAAATTGGCTATCGCGTGGCCTGCGAAGCCGACACGCACGTACAAGCCACCGTTTCCCAGGCGTTGAAAAAAGGCGATGTACAAATCGCTATCTCTTACAGCGGCAGTAAAAAAGAGATTGTCTTGTGCGCAGAAGCGGCACGAAAGCAGGGGGCAACGGTGATTGCCATTACTTCTCTGGCTGACTCTCCGCTGCGGCGGCTGGCGCATTTCACGCTCGATACCGTTTCCGGTGAAACCGAATGGCGTAGCTCGTCGATGTCTACCCGCACGGCGCAAAATTCTGTTACCGATTTACTGTTTGTTGGTCTTGTGCAACATCAATGATGTGGCGTCATTGAAAATGATTCAGCGCAGCAGTGAGCTAACACAACGCCTGAAATGATGCATAAAGCAGCGACTGGATTGAGATTTTCCTGAATTAGTGAGCTGATCCGCAGCAATATTTTGTTTATCCTGTATTTTCAGAGGGAATGGAGTGTAACGCTCTGTATTAACAAGGAGAGCATTAAAATGGGTAAACTCACGGGCAAGACAGCACTGATTACGGGCGCATTGCAGGGAATTGGCGAAGGAATTGCCAGAACTTTTGCACGTCATGGCGCGAACCTAATCTTGCTGGATATCTCCCCTGAGATCGAAAAGCTAGCGGACGAACTGTGTGGTCGTGGTCATCGCTGTACGGCGGTTGTCGCCGATGTGCGTGACCCGGCGTCGGTAGCCGCAGCTATCAAACGCGCGAAGGAAAAAGAAGGGCGCATTGATATCCTGGTGAATAACGCAGGCGTTTGTCGTCTGGGCAGTTTCCTCGATATGAGCGATGAAGATCGCGATTTCCATATTGATATCAATATTAAAGGCGTATGGAACGTCACGAAGGCGGTGCTGCCGGAGATGATTGCGCGCAAAGATGGTCGCATTGTGATGATGTCTTCAGTCACTGGTGATATGGTGGCCGATCCTGGCGAAACGGCGTATGCCTTAACGAAAGCGGCGATTGTTGGCCTGACTAAATCGCTGGCGGTGGAGTACGCGCAATCCGGTATTCGCGTTAACGCCATCTGCCCGGGATACGTCCGCACGCCAATGGCGGAAAGCATTGCCCGCCAGTCGAACCCGGAAGATCCAGAATCGGTGCTGACTGAAATGGCAAAAGCAATCCCGCTGTGTCGCCTCGCCGATCCGCTGGAAGTCGGCGAACTGGCGGCCTTCCTCGCATCGGATGAATCCAGCTATTTAACCGGTACACAGAATGTGATTGATGGCGGCAGCACACTGCCGGAGACGGTTAGCGTCGGTATCTGATTCACCTCTGTTTCCTCCCTGCATGTGTGGGGAGGATTTCGTCTTGAACTAAGTTCACCAGGCTATTTCATTTGTCATTTTGGCCCCGGGCAGTGCTCGAAATCCTCACGTACTATGTGTACGCTCCGGTTTCTCCGCGCTGTCCGTGTCCAAACTGCCTGCAACAATTACGCCTGTTGAACCAAGTTCTTATTCCCTTTTTAACTTCCAAATCACCAAACGGTATATAAAACCGTTACTCCTTTCACGTCCGTTATAAATATGATGGCTATTAGAAAGTCATTAAATTTATAAGGGTGCGCAATGGCCGTTAACTTACTGAAAAAGAACTCACTCGCGCTGGTCGCTTCTCTGCTGCTGGCGGGCCATGTACAGGCAACGGAACTGCTGAACAGTTCTTATGACGTCTCCCGCGAGCTGTTTGCCGCCCTGAATCCGCCGTTTGAACAGCAATGGGCAAAAGATAACGGCGGCGACAAACTGACGATAAAACAATCTCATGCCGGGTCATCAAAACAGGCGCTGGCGATTTTGCAGGGCTTAAAAGCAGACGTTGTCACTTATAACCAGGTGACCGACGTACAAATCCTGCACGACAAAGGCAAGCTGATCCCGGCTGACTGGCAGTCGCGCCTGCCGAATAATAGCTCGCCGTTCTACTCCACCATGGGCTTCCTGGTGCGTAAGGGCAACCCGAAGAATATCCACGACTGGAACGACCTGGTGCGCTCCGACGTGAAGCTGATTTTCCCGAACCCGAAAACGTCGGGTAACGCGCGTTATACCTATCTGGCGGCATGGGGCGCAGCGGATAAAGCTGACGGTGGCGATAAAGCCAAAACCGAACAGTTTATGACCCAGTTCCTGAAAAACGTTGAAGTGTTCGATACCGGCGGTCGTGGCGCAACCACCACTTTTGCCGAGCGTGGCTTGGGCGATGTGCTGATTAGCTTTGAATCGGAAGTGAACAACATCCGTAAACAGTATGAAGCACAGGGCTTTGAAGTGGTGATCCCGAAAACCAATATTCTGGCGGAATTCCCGGTGGCGTGGGTCGATAAAAATGTGCAGGCCAACGGTACGGAAAAAGCCGCAAAAGCCTACCTGAACTGGCTCTACAGCCCACAGGCGCAGACCATCATCACCGACTATTACTACCGTGTGAATAACCCGGAAGTCATGGACAAACTGAAAGATAAATTCCCGCAGACCGAACTGTTCCGCGTGGAAGACAAATTTGGCTCATGGCCGGAAGTGATGAAAACCCACTTCACCAGCGGCGGCGAGTTAGACAAGCTGTTAGCGGCGGGGCGTAAGTAATGTTTGCAGTTTCTTCAAGACGCGTGCTGCCGGGCTTTACTTTAAGCCTTGGCACCAGTCTGCTGTTTGTGTGCCTGATATTGCTGCTGCCGCTCTCTGCGCTGGTGATGCAGCTTTCTGAGATGAGCTGGGCGCAGTACTGGGAGGTGATCACCAACCCGCAGGTGGTCGCGGCCTACAAAGTGACGCTGCTGTCGGCGTTTGTGGCATCGATTTTTAACGGCGTTTTCGGTCTGCTGATGGCGTGGATTTTAACACGTTATCGCTTTCCGGGCCGCACGCTGCTTGATGCGCTGATGGATTTACCCTTTGCGCTGCCAACGGCAGTCGCCGGTTTAACGCTGGCCTCGCTCTTTTCCGTAAACGGTTTTTACGGTGAATGGCTGGCGAAGTTTGATATCAAAGTCACCTATACCTGGCTTGGTATTGCGGTGGCGATGGCCTTTACCAGCATTCCGTTTGTGGTGCGTACCGTGCAGCCGGTGCTGGAAGAGTTAGGCCCGGAATATGAAGAAGCGGCGGAAACGCTTGGTGCAACGCGCTGGCAGAGTTTCTGCAAAGTGGTGCTGCCGGAGCTTTCTCCGGCGCTGGTGGCGGGCGTGGCGCTGTCGTTTACCCGTAGTCTTGGTGAATTTGGCGCGGTGATTTTTATCGCCGGAAATATCGCGTGGAAGACGGAAGTGACGTCGCTGATGATTTTTGTGCGCTTACAGGAGTTTGATTACCCGGCAGCGAGCGCGATTGCTTCGGTGATCCTCGCGGCATCTCTGCTGCTGCTGTTCTCAATTAACACTCTGCAAAGTCGCTTTGGTCGGCGTGTGGTAGGTCATTAATGGCGGAAGTTACCCAATTGAAGCGTTATGACGCGCGCCCGATTAACTGGGGCAAATGGTTTCTGATTGGCATCGGGATGCTGGTTTCGGCGTTCATCCTGCTGGTGCCGATGATTTACATCTTCGTGCAGGCATTCAGCAAGGGGCTGATGCCGGTTTTACAGAATCTGGCCGATCCGGACATGCTGCACGCCATCTGGCTGACGGTGATGATCGCGCTGATTGCCGTACCGGTAAACCTGGTGTTCGGCATTCTGCTGGCCTGGCTGGTGACGCGCTTTAACTTCCCGGGACGCCAGTTACTGCTGACGCTACTGGACATTCCGTTTGCTGTATCGCCGGTGGTTGCCGGTCTGGTGTATCTGCTGTTCTACGGCTCCAACGGCCCGCTCGGCGGCTGGCTGGATGAACATAATCTGCAAATTATGTTCTCCTGGCCCGGAATGGTGCTGGTCACCATCTTTGTGACGTGTCCGTTTGTGGTGCGCGAGCTGGTGCCGGTGATGTTAAGCCAGGGCAGCCAGGAAGACGAAGCGGCGATTTTGCTTGGCGCGTCCGGCTGGCAGATGTTCCGTCGCGTCACATTGCCGAATATTCGCTGGGCGCTGCTTTACGGCGTGGTGCTGACCAACGCCCGCGCGATTGGCGAGTTTGGTGCAGTGTCGGTGGTTTCCGGCTCGATTCGCGGCGAAACACTTTCGCTGCCGTTACAGATTGAATTGTTGGAGCAGGACTACAACACCGTCGGCTCCTTTACCGCCGCCGCGCTGTTGACGTTGATGGCGATTATCACCCTGTTTTTAAAGAGTATGTTGCAGTGGCGCCTGGAGAATCAGGAAAAACGCGCGCAGCAGGAGGAGCATCATGAGCATTGAGATTGCCAATATCAAGAAGTCTTTTGGTCGCACCCAGGTGCTGAACGATATCTCACTGGATATTCCTTCTGGTCAGATGGTCGCGTTGCTGGGGCCGTCCGGTTCCGGGAAAACCACGCTGCTGCGGATTATCGCCGGGCTGGAGCATCAAACCAGCGGGCATATTCGCTTCCACGGCACCGACGTGAGTCGCCTGCACGCGCGCGATCGTAAAGTCGGTTTCGTGTTCCAGCATTACGCGCTGTTCCGCCATATGACGGTATTCGACAATATCACTTTTGGCCTGACGGTGCTGCCGCGTCGCGAGCGCCCGAATGCCGCAGCCATCAAAGCGAAAGTGACAAAATTGCTGGAAATGGTCCAGCTTGCGCATCTGGCGGATCGTTATCCGGCGCAGCTTTCCGGCGGCCAGAAACAGCGTGTGGCGCTGGCGCGCGCGCTGGCTGTAGAACCGCAAATTCTGCTGCTTGATGAACCGTTCGGCGCGCTGGATGCGCAGGTGCGTAAAGAGCTGCGTCGCTGGCTGCGTCAACTGCATGAAGAGCTGAAATTCACCAGCGTGTTTGTGACCCACGACCAGGAAGAGGCGACCGAAGTAGCCGATCGTGTAGTGGTGATGAGTCAGGGGAATATTGAACAGGCTGATGCGCCGAATCAGGTATGGCGCGAACCAGCGACCCGTTTTGTACTCGAATTTATGGGCGAAGTGAACCGCCTGCAGGGAACCATTCGCGGCGGGCAGTTCCATGTTGGCGCGCATCGCTGGCCGCTGGGCTACACACCTGCGTATCAGGGGCCGGTGGATCTCTTCCTGCGCCCGTGGGAAGTGGATATCAGCCGCCGTACCAGTCTCGATTCGCCGCTGCCGGTACAGGTACTGGAAGCCAGCCCGAAAGGTCACTACACCCAATTAGTGGTGCAGCCGCTGGGGTGGTACAACGAACCGCTGACGGTCGTGATGCATGGCGACGATGCCCCGCAGCATGGCGAGCGTTTATTCGTTGGTCTGCAACATGCGCGGCTGTATAACGGCGACGAGCGTATTGAAACCCGCGATGAGGAACTTGCTCTCGCACAAAGCGCCTGATAGGTTGAGTGAATGTTAAACGCCCGGAGGCGCTTCCCGCGATCCGGGCTTTTTAATGGCAAGGTTTGTAACCTGTAGGCCTGATAAGACGCGCAAGCGTCGCATCAGGCAACACCACGTATGGATAGAGATTGTGAGTACATTAGAACAAACAATAGGCAATACGCCTCTGGTGAAGTTGCAGCGAATGGGGCCGGATAACGGCAGTGAAGTGTGGTTAAAACTGGAAGGCAATAACCCGGCAGGTTCGGTGAAAGATCGTGCGGCACTTTCGATGATCGTCGAGGCGGAAAAGCGCGGGGAAATTAAACCGGGTGATGTCTTAATCGAAGCCACCAGTGGTAACACCGGCATTGCGCTGGCAATGATTGCCGCGCTGAAAGGCTATCGCATGAAATTGCTGATGCCCGACAACATGAGCCAGGAACGCCGTGCGGCGATGCGTGCTTATGGTGCGGAACTGATTCTTGTCACCAAAGAGCAGGGCATGGAAGGTGCGCGCGATCTGGCGCTGGAGATGGCGAATCGTGGCGAAGGAAAGCTGCTCGATCAGTTCAATAATCCCGATAACCCTTATGCGCATTACACCACCACCGGGCCGGAAATCTGGCAGCAAACCGGCGGGCGCATCACTCATTTTGTCTCCAGCATGGGGACGACCGGCACTATCACCGGCGTTTCATGCTTTATGCGCGAACAATCCAAACCGGTGACCATTGTTGGCCTGCAACCGGAAGAAGGCAGCAGTATTCCGGGCATTCGCCGCTGGCCTGCGGAATATCTGCCGGGGATTTTCAACGCTGCGCTGGTGGATGAGGTGCTGGATATTCATCAGCGCGATGCGGAAAACACCATGCGCGAACTGGCGGTGCGGGAAGGAATATTCTGTGGCGTCAGCTCAGGCGGCGCGGTTGCTGGAGCACTGCGGGTGGCAAAAGCTAACCCTGGTGCGGTGGTGGTAGCGATCATCTGCGATCGTGGCGATCGCTACCTCTCCACCGGAGTGTTTGGGGAAGAGCATTTTAGTCAGGGGGCAGGGATTTAAGGATTAATAGCATTGGAGACTGATGACAAACGCAAAACTGCCTGATGCGCTCCGCTTATCAGGCCTACAATGTTTCTGCAATATATTGAATTAGCAATATTTTTATGCCGGATCAGGCGTTTACGCCGCATCCGGCATAAACAAAGTGCACTTTGTCAATAATCTGATTTGTCGGCAGTTGTTGCTGCCGACAAATGCAGTTTTTAATTTTCGTGTGGAAAAGCAGTAAGGTCATCAATCATTTTTTGAAGTATTGGTGAGTCCTGACCGTCACCCCATTGAAGAATTTTTGCGGTAAGCTGATGACGCGCTAGTGCATTGAGTCCCATCTTTTTAAGTTTATGGGAGATTTTACCCATGACTTTGATCTGACCGAATGCAGTCGCGTAGGTAATCATATTGCTCTGGATAGAGCTCATTTCATCGGCTAGTAATTGCGCACGCACATCCTCTTCAAGAATACTGTCCATAGCGATGTATTTCATACCCCACATAGTTTCAATTAACATTTGAGGGAAATCAGCACAGTCCAGAACGGAGGCTATTTTCAAGTTCGTTTAGAGCATCAGCACCTTCATCGCTACCAAAAGGAGATTCTTCATCCCAGCAACACATATAAAGTGGATCAGTAAAATGGCACTGGAAGTTTGGGTGTGACGTTTTAAGATGTAACCCAATCTCTTCATCATCAAAATAGTAGAGATCCATGAAGTTAAAGTCTGGAGTTTCTTGATATCCTTTTTTCATTTTTGCGGCAATCAATTTACTGGCTTCTTTCAGACACTGTTCTTCATTATCGAATTCTTTTGTATGGAATTTACCAATACTACCTACCTTGCCATAGTTGACAGCTAAACTATCCCCTTCGTAATCTATCCACCAAAATTTATTCGATTTTTCATCGTGATAAATAAAGCATTTTTTCATGTTACCTCCTGTAAATGCCTTACCAAAGCGGATTAATTTCCTTCCGCAGGCACCGTTTTATCCGTCTGCGCAATTAACGCATGTAAAAAAGGCTGTGCGTTCTCATCGCTCTTACCGGGGATCTTCACGATATACGGCTTCCCGGTAATCGATGACGACGAAGCTACCTTATCAATAAACTGCTCGGCAGTGTCAATGCGGTTACGGGTATTGCCGAGCTTCAGACGCAGGTGGGAAACCGCTTCATCGCAGGTATGTTCATCACCGTTGCGCACAAATATCAAATCCTTTTTCTGTGCTAATCCCTCCAGCATGGCGTTGATGCGGGCTTCTTCATGAACAGTTAACTTCGCGTAAGCGGGGAGTGTCATTAGCAGCGTAATGGCCAGACAAATGATTTTCTTCACTGAATTACCTTATCTTTGTTTTGTAATAGCCGATTTGACTGCCAGAATCAGGTAAAGTTTCGGTTGGAATACGATGAGGATCATCGGCAAGGAGAAAAAATTAAATGAGTAGTTTGTTGTTGTTTAACGATAAGAGTAGGGCGCTGCAGGCGGATATCGTCGCCGTGCAGTCGCAGGTAGTGTACGGAAGCGTAGGCAACAGCATTGCGGTGCCTGCTATAAAACAGAACGGCTTGAATGTCTTTGCCGTGCCGACGGTATTGCTGAGCAATACGCCGCATTATGACACTTTCTACGGTGGTGCGATTCCGGACGAATGGTTTAGCGGCTATTTGCGTGCGCTTCAGGAGCGTGATGCGCTGCGCCAACTTCGTGCTGTAACCACGGGCTATATGGGAACGGCATCGCAAATCAAAATCCTTGCCGAGTGGCTGACTGCGCTACGCAAAGACCATCCTGACCTATTGATCATGGTCGATCCGGTGATTGGCGATATTGATAGCGGAATTTATGTCAAACCTGACCTTCCCGAGGCGTATCGACAATATTTACTGCCGCTGGCGCAGGGAATTACCCCCAATATCTTTGAGCTGGAAATCCTGACCGGTAAAAATTGCCGCGATCTCGACAGTGCCATTGCTGCCGCAAAAAGTCTGCTTTCAGACACATTAAAATGGGTGGTGATTACCAGCGCCTCCGGTAATGAAGAAAATCAGGAGATGCAGGTGGTGGTGGTCAGTGCCGACAGCGTGAATGTCATTTCCCATTCACGGGTAAAAACCGACCTGAAAGGGACTGGCGACCTGTTTTGTGCTCAGCTTATCAGTGGTTTGCTGAAAGGGAAGGCGTTAAACGATGCGGTGCACCGTGCGGGGTTGCGCGTACTGGAAGTGATGCGCTACACCCAGCAGCATGAGAGCGATGAATTGATTTTGCCGCCGCTGGCGGAAGCATAAAAAATGGCGCCGATGGGCGCCATTTTTCACTGCGGCAAGAATTACTTCTTGATGCGGATAACCGGGGTTTCACCCACGGTTACGCTACCGGACAGTTTGATCAGTTCTTTGATTTCGTCCATGTTGGAGATAACAACCGGAGTCAGGGTAGACTTGGCTTTCTCTTCCAGCAGCGGCAGATCAAATTCAATGACAGTATCGCCAACTTTCACGCGCTGACCTTCTTCAGCAATACGCTTGAAGCCTTCGCCTTTCAGTTCAACGGTGTCGATACCGAAGTGGACGAACAGTTCAACGCCGCTATCAGATTCGATAGAGAACGCGTGATTGGTTTCAAAGATTTTACCAATGGTACCGTCTACAGGCGCGACCATTTTGTTACCCGTTGGTTTGATAGCAATACCATCACCAACGATTTTTTCCGCAAAAACGACATCCGGCACGTCTTCGATATTGACGATCTCGCCAGAGAGCGGAGCAATGATCTCAATAGTTCCGGTATCCTTTTTGTCGTCGGAAACCAGAGATTTCAGTTTATCGAACAAACCCATGATCTTCTCCTAAGCAGTAAATTGGGCCGCATCTCGTGGATTAGCAGATTGTTTTTTCTTCAATGAACTTGTTAACCAGCGTCATTAACTCGTCCGTTGTCGGTTGAGCAAGAGCCTGCTCTGCTAACACCTTCGCATCTTCGAAGTTCGTGTTACGGATAATCTTCTTAATGCGCGGGATAGAAATGGCGCTCATAGAGAATTCGTCCAGACCCATCCCCAGCAACAGAAGTGTAGCACGTTCATCGCCAGCAAGCTCACCACACATGCCAGTCCATTTGCCTTCAGCATGAGAAGCATCAATAACTTGCTTGATCAAGTTCAGCACGGACGGTGACATTGGCTGGTAAAGGTGTGAAATCATATCATTACCACGGTCAACTGCCAGAGTGTACTGCGTTAAATCATTGGTGCCGATACTAAAGAAATCAACTTCTTTGGCTAAATGACGTGCAATTGTTGCGGCAGCCGGTGTTTCCACCATTACGCCGATTTCAATTGACTCGTCAAACGCTTTACCTTCGTCGCGCAGTTCCTGTTTGTAGATTTCGATCTCTTTGCGCAGTGCACGCACTTCTTCAACAGAGATGATCATCGGGAACATAATGCGCAATTTACCGAAAGCCGAGGCACGCAGGATAGCGCGGAGCTGATCGCGCAGGATCTCTTTACGATCCATCGCGATACGGATAGCGCGCCAGCCGAGGAACGGGTTCTCTTCTTTCGGGAAGTTCATGTATGGCAGCTCTTTGTCGCCGCCGATGTCCATGGTACGAACGATAACCGCCTGCGAGCCACACGCTTCAGCCACTGCTTTGTAAGCAGCAAACTGTTCTTCTTCAGTGGGCAGCGCGTCGCGGTCCATGAACAGGAACTCAGTACGATACAGACCAACGCCTTCAGCGCCGTTACGCTCTGCACCTTCAACGTCACGAACCGTACCAATGTTAGCGCATACTTCTACCTGGTGACCGTCCAGCGTAATAGCTGGCAGATCTTTCAGTTTAGCAAGCTCTGCTTTTTCAGAAGCCACTTGCTCCTGAACAGCGCGCATTTTATCAATAACTTCGTTGGTTGGATTGACGTAAACCTGATTATTTACGGCATCCAGAATCAGATAGTCGTCATTTTTCACCTGAGAGGTGACGCTACCGGTACCCACGATAGCAGGCAGTTCCAGAGAACGCGCCATGATAGAGGTGTGGGAAGTACGGCCACCCGCGTCGGTGATGAAACCCAGCACCTTCTTCAGGTTCAGCTGTGCGGTTTCGGACGGCGTCAGGTCAGCGGCAACCAGAATGACTTCATCCTGAATGGCGCTCAGGTCGATAATCTTCAGGCCCAGGATGTTGCGCAGCAGGCGCTTACCGATATCACGTACGTCAGCCGCACGTTCTTTCAGGTATTCATCATCCAGCTCTTCCAGGGCAGAAGCCTGACCTTCGATAACTTCATGAGCAGCTGCGTCAGCTGTCATGTGTTTATCTTTAATCAGGGCTATGATTTCCTGCTCCAGCTCCTCATCTTCGAGCAGCATAATATGCCCTTCAAAGATGGCTTCTTTTTCTTCACCGAACGTTTCACCAGCTTTCGTTTTGATCGTTTCCAGCTGGGCTGATGCCTTGGCACGACCGCTCAGAAAACGTTCAACTTCCTGATCAACCTGGTCGGCAGAAATTTTTTTCCGGTCAATGACAATTTCGTCTTCTTTCAGAAGCAGAGCTTTACCGAAAGCGATACCCGGGGATGCTAAAATGCCTGAAATCATAACCCTACCTTACTTGTGACTGATTTTTAAAAGAACCCGGGAAATTACTCGAGTTCCGCCATCAGTTTAACCAGATGTTCAACCGCTTTCTGCTCGTCTTCGCCTTCTGCGGAGATAGTCACAACGGTACCTTGAGTCAGGCCCAGAGTCTGCAGTTTAAACAGGCTTTTCGCGCTGGCGCTTTTGCCGTTGGAAGTCACAGTAATTTCAGAAGTGAAGCCCTTAGCTTCTTTTACAAACTGGGCAGCAGGGCGGGTGTGCAGACCGTTCGGAGCGGTAATGGTAACTTCTTGCTGGAACATTGTATTTCCCCAACTTATAGGTTTAGTGTTGTGGAACTAAAGTCTAGCCTGGCGGTTCGACTTTAGCCTGTATTGTTAGCGCCAGTTTTTAACAGACGCGACGCACGAAGAGCGCAATACAGTCCATTGCTGGCGGGTGTTGACCGCTGACGTTTCGTACGTCATTAAACATTATGCCGCTAAAGGAAGAATTGAACCAAATCATAAAATCGATTCAGCTTTGGCTTTTCCTGTAACGATTAATTTCGCGCATCAAAATAATTAGTCTGGTTAAATACCAGTTCCGACAGGCTGAATCAATGCCAGGAGGGGCGAAAGTTTGAAGCAGGCCACAAAAAAGCACCTAAAAAGGTGCTTTTTTACGCATTTTTAACAAGCTGGCATTACTGTTGCAATTCTTTCTCAGTGAAGAGATCGGCAAACAATGCGGTGCTTAAATAACGCTCACCCGATGATGGTAGAATAACCACAATATTCTTGTTGGTAAAGCTTTCATCTTCTTGTAGTTTCAACGCTGCGGCAACAGCTGCTCCAGAAGAGATACCTGCAAGAATACCTTCTTCTTCCATTAGACGACGGGCGGTAGAAATGGCTTCTTCATTGGTGATGCCAATGACTTTATCGACCAGCTTGAGATCGAGGTTAGCCGGGATAAAACCAGCGCCAATACCCTGAATTTTATGCGGGCCAGGTTTAATCTCTTCACCTGCCAGCACCTGGGCGATAACTGGAGAATCGGTTGGCTCAACGGCGACAGAGATAAGATCGGTCTTGCCTTTGGTGCCTTTAATGTAGCGGCTGACGCCAGTCAGCGTACCGCCAGTCCCAACGCCAGCAATAAATACATCAACCTGACCGTCGGTATCTTCCCAGATCTCCGGACCGGTGGTTTTTTCGTGAATTTCAGGGTTTGCCGGATTGCTGAATTGTTGCAGCAGCAGGTATTTCTCTGGATTGCTGGCGACAATTTCTTCTGCTTTTTGGATTGCGCCTTTCATGCCTTTAGCACCTTCCGTCAGCACCAGGTTTGCACCTAACGCTTTCAGCAGCTTGCGGCGTTCAATACTCATGGTTTCTGGCATGGTCAGGGTGAGTTTGTAACCGCGAGCGGCAGCTACATAGGCCAGTGCAATCCCGGTATTACCGCTGGTCGGTTCAACCAGTTCAACGCCTGGTTTCAGCACGCCGCGCTTTTCGGCATCCCAAATCATGTTGGCACCGATACGGCACTTAACGCTGAAGCTGGGGTTACGAGATTCCACCTTCGCCAGAATGCGTCCGTTACCGATGCGATTCAGGCGAACCAGCGGCGTGTGACCGATAGTCAGCGAGTTATCTTCAAAAATCTTACTCATGGCCTGTCCTTAACTGTATGAAATTGGGATACAACAGGTAGCATACCCGCTCAGAGAATATGCGGAAGTAAGGATTTAGCATATCTATATACAGAAGGGAAATAATGACATGCAAGATGGAATAAGGGGCGGCATAAGCCACCCCTGTTTCACACAAACGGTTTACAAAATAACCGGTAGATTGTTACCGCCACATCGCGTGTTTATCGCGATAGCAATCGACCCACATCGCCGTCGCGCCACAAACGGCAACGGGCATGATGAACAGATTAAGCAGCGGGATCATCGTAAACAGGCTGGTTAAAGCACCAAACTGCATATTGGTGATTTTGCGTGTGCGCAGGGCGGTGCGCATCTCTTTAAACGGCACTTTGTGGTTATCGAAGGGGTAATCGCAATACTGGATGGCTAACATCCAGGCGCTAAACAGGAACCACAGTACCGGCGCGACGGTTTGCCCAATACCAGGGATGAAGTAAAGAATTAGTAATACAATTGCGCGCGGCAGATACCAGACAAATTTTTGCCATTCGCGTTTCATGATTCGCGGCACATCTTTCATGATACCGAAAATCCCGGTATCTGGCGGTGTAGCGCCAGTCAATCGTGCTTCCAGTTGTTCAGCCAATAAACCGTTAAACGGAGCGGCAATCCAGTTAGCAATCGTGGAGAAGAAATAGCCAAACACTAACAGCACAGAGATGACAGCCAGAGGCCACAACAGATAACTCAGCCATTGTAGCCAGTCCGGAACGTAACTCATGAAAGTCGGGATCCAGACATCGAGCTGTGTAAAGAGCCACCAGAATGCGCCCCCCATCAACAAAATATTGACCAGCAGCGGTAAAATAACGAAACGCCGAATCCCAGGTTGCGAGACGAGCTTCCAGCCTTGCGCAAAATAGTAAAAACCGCTGCGTGGGGCAGATGTGAATGATGAAACCATAATCAGGATGAGCTCCTTTTGACCAATCCCAGGAAAATTCTGCGTATTTTACCGGGTAATTGCGCAATGGACAGTTAGGATATGTTCGAAAAAACAGCAAAAAGCACGATTTCATCTATCTTTGTGCTGTGAAAGTTAATAGTGCACTTGCACTTGAGGTAATCGGCAAATACTCTTAGTGAGTAAATGTTTGCCGTGGTGGCAAGGTGTTAGAACAACAGAGAATATAATGATGCAGGATTTGCGTCTGATATTAATCATTGTTGGCGCGATCGCCATAATCGCTTTACTGGTACATGGTTTCTGGACCAGCCGTAAAGAACGATCTTCTATGTTCCGCGATCGGCCATTAAAACGAATGAAGTCAAAACGTGACGACGATTCTTATGACGAGGATGTCGAAGATGATGAGGGCGTTGGTGAGGTTCGTGTTCACCGCGTGAATCATGCCCCGGCTAACGCTCAGGAGCATGAGGCTGCTCGTCCGTCGCCGCAACACCAGTACCTACCGCCTTATGCGTCTGCGCAGCCGCGTCAACCGGTCCAGCAGCCGCCTGAAGCGCAGGTACCGCCGCAACATGCTCCGCGTCCAGCGCAGCCGGTGCAGCAGCCTGCCTATCAGCCGCAGCCTGAACAGCCGTTGCAGCAGCCAGTTTCGCCACAGGTCGCGCCAGCGCCGCAGCCTGTGCATTCAGCACCGCAACCGGCACAACAGGCTTTCCAGCCTGCAGAACCCGTAGCGGCACCACAGCCTGAGCCTGTAGCGGAACCGGCTCCAGTTATGGATAAACCGAAGCGCAAAGAAGCGGTGATTATCATGAACGTCGCGGCGCATCACGGTAGCGAGCTAAACGGTGAACTGCTTCTTAACAGCATTCAACAAGCGGGCTTCATTTTTGGCGATATGAATATTTACCATCGTCATCTTAGCCCGGATGGCAGCGGCCCGGCGTTATTCAGCCTGGCGAATATGGTGAAACCGGGAACCTTTGATCCTGAAATGAAGGATTTCACTACTCCGGGTGTCACTATCTTTATGCAGGTACCGTCTTACGGTGACGAGCTGCAGAACTTCAAGCTGATGCTGCAATCTGCGCAGCATATTGCCGATGAAGTGGGCGGTGTCGTGCTTGACGATCAGCGCCGTATGATGACTCCGCAGAAATTGCGCGAGTACCAGGACATCATCCGCGAAGTCAAAGACGCCAACGCCTGATACACTTAAGGCAAATTAACTCCTCTTCGAACCCCCGCTTGTCGGGGGTTTTTAGCATTGATGGTGCGATATGGAATCAATCGAACAACAACTGACAGAACTGCGAACGACGCTTTGCCATCATGAATATCTTTATCATGTGATGGATGCGCCGGAAATTCCCGACGCTGAATACGACAGGCTGATGCGCGAACTGCGCGAGCTGGAAACCAAACATCCAGAACTGATTACGCCTGATTCGCCTACCCAACGTGTAGGTGCTGCGCCGCTGGCAGCTTTCAGCCAGATACGCCATGAAGTACCAATGCTGTCACTGGATAACGTTTTTGATGAAGAAAGCTTTCTTGCTTTCAACAAACGTGTGCAGGACCGTCTGAAAAACAACGAGAAAGTCACCTGGTGCTGTGAGCTGAAGCTGGATGGCCTTGCCGTCAGTATTCTGTATGAAAATGGCGTTTTAGTCAGTGCCGCGACCCGTGGCGATGGCACCACCGGGGAAGATATCACGTCTAATGTGCGTACTATTCGCGCCATTCCGCTGAAGCTGCACGGAGAGAATATCCCGGCGCGTCTGGAAGTGCGTGGTGAAGTGTTCCTGCCGCAGGCGGGGTTCGAAAAGATTAACGAAGATGCGCGACGCACGGGCGGGAAAGTTTTTGCTAACCCACGTAATGCGGCAGCTGGTTCACTGCGTCAGCTTGATCCGCGTATTACAGCGAAGCGACCGCTCACTTTTTTCTGCTATGGCGTTGGTGTTCTGGAAGGTGGCGAGCTGCCGGATACTCATCTTGGCCGTTTACTGCAATTTAAAAAGTGGGGGGTGCCGGTCAGCGATCGGGTAACGCTTTGTGAATCGGCGGAAGAAGTGCTGGCGTTCTATCACAAAGTGGAAGAAGACCGCCCGACGCTGGGCTTTGATATCGACGGCGTGGTGATTAAGGTCAACTCACTGGAACAGCAGGAGCAGCTTGGCTTTGTCGCGCGTGCCCCGCGCTGGGCGGTTGCGTTTAAATTCCCGGCGCAGGAGCAGATGACCTTTGTGCGTGACGTCGAGTTTCAGGTTGGGCGTACTGGCGCGATTACGCCTGTTGCGCGTCTGGAACCTGTCCATGTTGCTGGCGTGCTGGTGAGTAACGCAACCTTACACAATGCGGATGAAATCGAACGTCTTGGTTTACGCATTGGCGATAAAGTGGTGATTCGCCGCGCTGGCGACGTGATCCCGCAGGTGGTTAACGTCGTGCTTTCTGAACGCCCGGAAGATACCCGTGAGGTTGTATTCCCGACGCATTGTCCGGTATGTGGTTCTGACGTTGAGCGTGTGGAAGGTGAAGCGGTTGCCCGCTGTACCGGTGGCCTGATTTGCGGTGCGCAGCGTAAAGAGTCGCTGAAACACTTTGTTTCCCGCCGTGCGATGGATGTTGACGGAATGGGCGACAAAATCATCGATCAGCTGGTTGAAAAAGAATATGTCCATACTCCGGCAGATCTGTTCAAACTCACCGCAGGCAAACTGACCGGACTGGAGCGTATGGGGCCAAAATTGGCACAAAACGTGGTTAACGCGCTGGAAAAAGCGAAAGAAACCACCTTTGCTCGCTTCCTCTATGCACTTGGCATCCGTGAAGTCGGCGAGGCCACCGCAGCAGGTCTGGCGGCATATTTCGGCACGCTGGAAGCGCTGGAAGCCGCTTCGATTGAAGAGCTGCAAAAGGTGCCTGATGTTGGCATTGTCGTTGCATCCCACGTTCACAACTTCTTTGCCGAAGAAAGCAACCGCAATGTCATCAGCGAGCTGTTGGCGGAAGGTGTTCACTGGCCTGCGCCGATCGTTATCAACGCGGAAGAGATTGACAGCCCGTTTGCTGGTAAAACCGTGGTGCTTACGGGCAGCTTAAGCCAGATGTCGCGTGATGACGCTAAAGCTCGACTGGTCGAACTGGGCGCGAAAGTCGCGGGCAGCGTGTCGAAGAAAACCGATCTGGTGATAGCGGGTGAAGCTGCAGGATCTAAACTGGCGAAGGCGCAGGAACTGGGCATTGAAGTCATCGACGAAGCGGAAATGCTGCGTTTGCTGGGTAGCTGAGATGGAAAAAGAGCAGCTGATTGAAATAGCCAATACGATAATGCCGTTTGGCAAATACAAAGGGCGTCGCTTAATTGACCTGCCGGAGGAGTATCTGCTGTGGTTTGCCCGCAAAGATGAGTTCCCGGCAGGGAAGCTCGGTGAGCTAATGCAAATCACGCTGCTGATTAAAACCGAGGGGCTGACGCAACTGGTCCAGCCCCTGAAGCGTCCGCTTTAAGCTTTATCGGCGCTGCTTTCCTGCTGCGCCTGTAACTGTTCGGTCTGGCGTTTGTATCGACGCGCCAGCACCGCACAGACCATCAATTGGATCTGATGGAAAATCATCAGGGGCAGCACCATCATACCGATCACCGATGTGGGGAACAGAATGTTTGCCATCGGGATGCCATTTGCCAGACTCTTTTTCGAACCACAAAAGACGATAGTAATTTCATCTGCCTTATTGAAGCTCAGTCGGCGTGCCATAAAGACGTTAACTACAATCACGATAGCCAGAAGAACGCAGCTGACCACCACGATAAACAGCAATGATCCCCAGCCAACTTTATGCCAGATACCATTAACGACGGCTTCGCTGAACGCTGTATAAACCACCAACAGAATGGACGTCTGGTCAGTTTTCGCAATCCATTTTTTATTGCGCGACACCCAGTCACCAATCCACGGCCGGGAAAGATGCCCCAACACAAACGGCAGCAGCAGTTGCAGCATAATTTTACCGACCTGCTCAAGGCTGCCCCTTGCACCGTGAACATTCATCACCAGACCAACCAGCAATGGTGAAAGGAAAATCCCCAGCAGGCTGGATGCTGACGCAGAACAAACCGCCGCCGCGACGTTACCGCCCGCCATTGACGTGAAGGCGATTGCAGACTGCACGGTAGCCGGGAGAATGCACAAGTAGAGAAAACCGGAGTAGAGCATCGGGTCGACATTTACCGGTTTCCACCAGGCAAACAGTACACCCAGAATCGGAAACAGCACGAAGGTGCTGCACATTACCCACAAATGCAGTCGCCAGTGACCACCGCCAGCAATAATCGCCTCACGCGACAACTTCGCGCCGTGCATAAAGAACAGCAGGGCAATAGCTGCGGTGGTCAGATTTTCAAAGAAGGGGACGAAATCGCCTCTGGCCGGAAAGAAAGAGGCCAGCAACACCACCGTGATCAGGGTTAAGGTGAAAGGATCGAGGATACGAAAAAGTTTCATAAAGACTCCAGATGATCGATGGTTCTATTGTGCTTCTTCCAGTTTGAGAAATAAAATTGATTTATTGCATCCATTCATGAAGAAAACAGATGAATTATTCTTTAAAACAATTAAAGGTTTTCGTCACAGTAGCGCAGGAGAAAAGTTTTAGTCGTGCAGGAGAGCGTATCGGCTTGAGCCAGTCGGCAGTAAGTCACAGTGTGAAGGAGCTGGAAAATCATACTGGTGTTCGCCTGCTGGACAGAACCACGCGTGAAGTGGTGCTTACAGATGCAGGGCAGCAGTTGGCTTTGCGTCTTGAGCGACTGCTGGATGAACTTAACAGCACGTTGCGCGATACCGGGCGTATGGGGCAACAACTGAGCGGAAAAGTTCGGGTCGCTGCCAGCCAGACCATTTCCGCGCATCTTATTCCGCAATGCATTGCTGAAAGCCATCGCCGCTATCCAGATATTCAGTTTGTCCTGCATGATCGTCCGCAGCAGTGGGTGATGGAAAGTATTCGCCAGGGAGATGTCGACTTTGGCATCGTCATCGATCCAGGCCCAGTGGGCGATCTGCAATGTGAAGCGATTCTTTCCGAGCCTTTCTTTCTGCTTTGCCATCGCGATAGCGCTTTGGCCGTGGAAGATTATGTACCCTGGCAGGCATTACAGGGAGCGAAATTGGTGTTGCAGGATTACGCGTCAGGCAGCCGACCGCTGATTGACGCAGCGCTGGCGCGCAATGGTATTCAGGCGAATATTGTGCAGGAGATTGGACATCCGGCGACGCTGTTCCCGATGGTAGCCGCAGGCATCGGCATCAGTATTCTTCCTGCACTGGCGCTACCATTGCCTGAAGGTAGCCCACTGGTGGTTAAGCGCATTACGCCGGTGGTTGAACGCCAGTTGATGCTGGTGCGCAGGAAGAACCGTTCACTTTCCACCGCCGCTGAAGCGTTATGGGACGTGGTACGAGACCAGGGCAATGCGCTAATGGCTGGTCGGGAAGGGGATCCGTTGTATCAGATATAGATATCGATATGAGTCGTTTTTTCAACAGGATTTAGAAGGGATACATTCAGAGACAAACGCTGCTCTTTCTCCTGCGCCTTTTCTGCCTGCTGTTTCTGCAACTGCGCCAGTTGTGTTTCCAGTAGGGTGATTTGCTGTTGAATCAATTCGGCCTGTTTTTGCTTGTCTTCAGCACTGCCGCTAGTGTCTACAATCTCTTTAATTTGTTGAGTGAGTTTGATGATTTGCTGACTTATCCGCGCGATTTGTGAAGCAACATCGCTACCTTGTGATGCCCTGTTACTACTCTGTGTTTGTATGGAAGGAATTGAAGTTGAAGAGATAGTGGCCATTGTTCAGTCCTCGTCACTGTACGAGGTAATATCGGTAGAAGAACAAGGAACTTGAGAAGAAAAATCAATCTTACAAATCGCAGATAGCAAAAAAGCGCCTTTAGGGCGCTTTTTTGCATTGGTGGGTCGTGCAGGATGACTCGCTTCGCTCGCCCTTCGGGCCGTCGCCGCGAGCGGCTCCGTTGTTTCGCTGCGCTCAACTCAAACCTGCTGCAGGTTCGAATCTTTGAGTATCGCAGATAGCAAAAAAGCGCCTTTAGGGCGCTTTTTTACATTGGTGGGTCGTGCAGGATTCGAACCTGCGACCAATTGATTAAAAGTCAACTGCTCTACCAACTGAGCTAACGACCCGAAGTGGTGGGTGATGACGGGATCGAACCGCCGACCCCCTCCTTGTAAGGGAGGTGCTCTCCCAGCTGAGCTAATCACCCACTTCTCAATTTCTTGCTACACGGCGGAGACTACATAAAGTAGTTGGTGGGTGATGACGGGATCGAACCGCCGACCCCCTCCTTGTAAGGGAGGTGCTCTCCCAGCTGAGCTAATCACCCCCGCTGTGTGGAGTCGCATTATAGGGAGAGTTCAAAATGAGTCAACGCATTTTCTAAAGAAATTGTTCGTTCGTCGTAAATTTAAGCAAGATGATCGCAAAACAGACCGTGTTGCGCAATTTGTCAACGAAAACAATAATGCGTAAGGTAGAAACCCGAACTACATTGAGGAATCAGGCGGGAGTGATAGAATATCGCCCACTCAATTTTTCCAGGATTTGCCGGTTGTCGGCATCTTTCTAAACGTAAGGCCATTTCATGAAAATCAAAACTCGCTTCGCGCCAAGCCCAACAGGCTATCTGCACGTTGGCGGCGCGCGTACTGCTCTTTACTCCTGGCTTTTTGCACGTAACCACGGCGGTGAGTTCGTGCTGCGTATTGAAGACACCGATCTTGAGCGTTCCACGCCGGAAGCTATCGAAGCCATTATGGATGGCATGAACTGGCTGAGCCTGGAGTGGGATGAAGGTCCGTACTACCAGACCAAACGTTTTGATCGCTACAACGCGGTGATCGATCAGATGCTGGAAGAGGGCACTGCTTATAAATGCTATTGCTCTAAAGAGCGCCTGGAAGCGCTGCGCGAAGAGCAAATGGCGAAAGGTGAGAAGCCGCGTTATGACGGTCGCTGCCGCCACAGCCATGAGCATCATGCTGATGATGAACCGTGTGTTGTACGTTTTGCTAACCCGCAGGAAGGTTCTGTTGTTTTTGACGATCAGATCCGTGGTCCGATCGAGTTCAGCAACCAGGAACTGGACGATCTTATTATCCGCCGTACCGATGGTTCCCCAACCTATAACTTCTGTGTGGTTGTCGATGACTGGGATATGGAAATCACCCACGTTATCCGTGGCGAAGACCATATCAACAACACGCCGCGCCAGATCAACATTCTTAAGGCCCTGAAAGCGCCGGTGCCGGTTTACGCGCACGTTTCTATGATCAATGGCGATGACGGTAAAAAACTGTCCAAACGTCACGGGGCAGTCAGCGTAATGCAGTATCGTGATGACGGTTATTTGCCAGAAGCACTGCTGAACTATCTGGTGCGTCTGGGCTGGTCCCACGGCGATCAGGAAATCTTCACTCGTGAAGAGATGATCAAATACTTCACTTTGAATGCCGTCAGCAAATCTGCCAGTGCGTTCAACACCGACAAGCTGCTGTGGCTGAACCATCACTACATTAACGCGCTGCCGCCGGAGTATGTTGCTACTCACTTACAGTGGCACATTGAGCAGGAAAATATCGATACCCGTAACGGCCCGCAGCTGGCTGATCTGGTGAAACTGCTGGGCGAACGCTGCAAGACGCTGAAAGAGATGGCACAGAGCTGCCGTTATTTCTACGAAGATTTTGCTGAGTTCGATGCCGATGCGGCGAAAAAACATCTGCGTCCGGTAGCGCGTCAGCCGCTGGAAGTGGTTCGTGACAAACTGGCCGCGATTACTGACTGGACCGCTGAAAACGTTCATCACGCTATTCAGGCGACGGCGGATGAGCTGGAAGTGGGTATGGGTAAAGTTGGTATGCCGCTGCGTGTCGCCGTAACCGGTGCGGGGCAGTCTCCAGCACTGGATGTTACCGTTCACGCAATTGGTAAGACCCGCAGTATCGAGCGTATCAACAAAGCGCTGGATTTTATTGCTGAACGCGAAAATCAGCAGTAATTAGCGTGTAAAAAGATAAACGGCAGGAGATAATATCCTGCCGTTTTTTATTTATGCTGATTCGTCAATATCGAGACGGGCGAGGAAATTGCGAATTCCTTCACGTGACAAAAATTGCGCGACTTTTTCCTGCTCAATGTCTGTCATATTATCTATCGCGTTGATGATTTGTCGATACGCCGGGGCGCGTGCTCCAGGAGCGTATTCAGCAATTCTCTCTTCAGCTTCCATCAACATTGGTGTGTTATGGAAGGCTGGCGTGTTCTGAATAAACTCGCAAACTTGCGTATCGACCAGAATAAGTCTGGCACGACCGCCTTTCACGCCGGGAAATTTTTCCGTTTTCCAGCCTTTTTCTCTGGTCCAACGGTTAACAGTTTGTTTAGCCACACCGAGGCATTCAGCCAGTTCTTCGGTGGTCATTTTATTGCGTAATCTTTTCATATTATTTGCTATCGCGAATCCCTAAGCGTTGTAACAATCCGATAATCCCTTCCCGCAGAAGCAAGGATGTAAACTGTTTTTGTTCAACTGGCGTCATCTCTTTCGCCAGTGTCACCAGCAATACTTCAAGCGGCGCATCACCAGAAAGGGCAGGCGCTTCTCCCTGACCTTCTGGACGTTCAGCATTGCGAATATATTCACGAACCTGTTCATTGACGTGAACCAGTCGGGCTTTGCCACCCTGGACGCCAGGTTTTGGTGACGTTGTCCAGCCTTCCTTGCGTACCCATTTATTAATGGTCTGGCGGCTATAGCCGGTCAGTCTGGCAAGTTCATCTGGTGTCATCCTCTCCTTGAACATAACAATTCCCTGAATGTATGTGGGTCTATTAGTAGTTCATTTTATAACACCACTTTACAGGAAACCGTGACATGAATAACTACTGAATGCGAGCGGTTTTCCAAAATTGTTCATTTGCCTGATTTTTCAGCGATTGAAACTACACGTTGCAATTTGCCGTTGACACATTCGGGCGGAATTCATATGATGCCGCCCGTCAACTCGACAAGCTTTACGTGACGGGGCTATAGCTCAGCTGGGAGAGCGCTTGCATGGCATGCAAGAGGTCAGCGGTTCGATCCCGCTTAGCTCCACCAAATTTTGCACCCAGCAAATTTGGTACGTAAACGCATCGTGGGGCTATAGCTCAGCTGGGAGAGCGCTTGCATGGCATGCAAGAGGTCAGCGGTTCGATCCCGCTTAGCTCCACCAAATTTCCAACCCTCGCTGCAAAGCGGGGGTTTTTTGTCTCTGCTTTTTGCCGCTTTTGTAATACAGTCTACGTCCGGGTTAGCGCCGCCTGGTGAAAGCATCATTGGATGAAAAATCGGCAACAGGCTGGCCCCTGTTTGCTTCGCGATGCGAATAAACTTATTATTTGTGTGCCTGAAAACCCCGATCAGTGAGAGTAGTGTACTCATGTTTGTGGAGCATAACCTGATAAAAAATATCAAGATATTCACACTAGCGTTTACGCTCACCGTGGTACTTATTCAGCTATCCCGTTTTATTTCGCCACTTGCCATTATCCATTCCAGTTATATCTTTCTGGCGTGGATGCCACTGTGCGTAATGCTGTCAATCTTGTTTATCTTTGGCTGGCGCGGTGTCGTTCCCGTTTTATGCGGGATGTTTTGCACCAATCTGTGGAACTTTCATCTCTCTTTTTTACAGACTGCGGTCATGCTCGGCAGCCAGACGTTTGTCGTGTTGTGTGCCTGCGCAATATTACGCTGGCAGCTGGGGACGCGTTGGCGTTATGGATTGACCAGCCGATATGTCTGGCAACGTCTGTTCTGGCTTGGTTTGGTGACGCCGATCGGCATCAAATGCAGCATGTATCTTGTGGGGAGCTTCTTTGATTTCCCGCTAAAGATATCCACCTTTTTCGGCGATGCGGATGCCATTTTCACGGTCGTTGATTTACTAAGCCTTTTCACCGCAGTGCTGATTTACAACATGCTTTTCTACTATCTCACTCGCATTTACCTTAAGCTGGCTGGCAGCGTTAAGCGTGCTGCTACTTCTGTTGTGCACACCTTATGAAAACGACTTTATTGCCGGTTACCTGGTACCCGTTTTCTTCATCATCTTTACCCTCGGGGTCGGTAATCTTCGCTATCCGTTTTTAAATCTCACCTGGGCTGTTTCAACGCTTTGCCTTCTGAATTACAATCAGAACTTTTTGCAAGGGGTGGAAACCGAATATTCGCTGGCATTTATTCTCGCGGTGCTGATTTCCTTTAGCGTTTGCCTGCTCTATATGGTGCGCATTTATCATCGCAGTGAATGGCTTAATCGCCGCTGGCATTTGCAGGCGCTAACAGATCCGTTAACGCTCCTACCCAACTTTCGTGCGTTGGAACAAGCGCCGGAGCAAGAGGCGGGCAAGAGTTTTTGCTGCCTGCGCATTGATAATCTTGAGTTTATGAGTCGTCATTACGGCTTAATGATGCGCGTTCACTGTATCCGCTCAATTTGCCGTACGCTGCTGCCGTTGATGCAGGAAAACGAAAAGTTGTATCAATTGCCGGGTAGTGAACTGCTGTTAGTGCTGAGCGGGCCGGAAACGGAAGGGCGACTCCAGCATATGGTTAACATCCTGAATAGTCGGCAAATTCACTGGAACAATACCGGGCTGGATATGGGCTATGGTGCTGCCTGGGGGCGTTTTGATGGAAATCAGGAAACCCTGCAACCCTTGTTGGGGCAGTTAAGCTGGCTGGCGGAGCAATCCTGCGCACATCATCATGTGCTGGCGCTGGATAGCAGAGAGGAGATGGTTTCCGGGCAGACCACTAAACAGGTGCTATTGCTGAATACCATTCGCACGGCGTTAGATCAGGGTGATTTGCTGCTCTACGCCCAGCCAATTCGCAACAAAGAGGGTGAAGGTTATGATGAGATCCTCGCGCGACTGAAATATGACGGCGGCATTATGACCCCGGATAAGTTTCTGCCCCTTATTGCTCAGTTTAACCTTAGCGCGCGTTTTGATTTGCAAGTGCTGGAATCCTTGTTGAAGTGGCTGGCAACACACCCTTGCGACAAAAAAGGACCGCGCTTTTCAGTCAATTTAATGCCGCTCACGCTGCTGCAAAAGAATATTGCCGGGCGGATTATTCGTCTGTTTAAGCGTTATCACATCTCCCCGCAGGCGGTCATTCTTGAGATCACCGAGGAGCAGGCGTTTTCTAACGCAGAAAGCAGCATGTACAACATCGAGCAGCTGCATAAGTTTGGTTTCCGGATTGCGATTGATGACTTTGGCACCGGATATGCCAACTACGAACGGTTAAAGCGTTTGCAGGCTGATATCATCAAAATTGATGGCGTCTTTGTGAAAGATATTGTCACGAATACGCTGGATGCGATGATTGTGAGATCAATTACCGATCTGGCGAAAGCGAAGTCATTGAGTGTGGTCGCGGAGTTTGTCGAGACGCAACAGCAGCAGGCGCTATTGCATAAGCTCGGGGTGCAATATCTGCAAGGGTATTTGATTGGTCGCCCGCAGCCATTAGCTGATTAACAGGCGTAAAAAAGCCGGGGAATGATCCCCGGCTTTTTTATGTATGGTTTTACAGCACCAGTGCTGCGATTGACGCAGACAGCACACTCACCAGGGTAGAGCCGTAAACCAGTTTCAGACCGAAGCGAGAAACCACGTTACCTTGCTCTTCATTCAGGCCTTTAACTGCACCTGCGATAATCCCGATTGAAGAGAAGTTAGCGAAGGAAACTAGGAACACAGAGATGATGCCTTCAGCACGCGGAGAGAGCGTGGAAGCAATTTTCTGCAGATCCATCATCGCAACGAACTCGTTGGAAACCAGTTTGGTCGCCATGATACTGCCCACTTGCAGTGCTTCACTGGAAGGAACACCCATCACCCATGCAATCGGATAGAAGATGTAGCCCAGGATGCCCTGGAAGGAGATGCTGTAGCCAAACCAGCCAGTAACGGTGGCAAACAGTGCGTTCAGCGCGGCGATCAGGGCGATAAAGCCGATCAGCATCGCGGCAACGATAATGGCAACTTTGAAACCTGCCAGAATGTATTCACCCAGCATTTCGAAGAAGCTCTGACCTTCGTGCAGGTTGGACATCTGGATGTTTTCTTCACTGGCATCAACACGGTAAGGATTGATCAGCGACAGCACGATAAAGGTGCTGAACATGTTCAGTACCAGCGCAGCAACGACGTATTTCGGTTCCAGCATGGTCATGTATGCACCAACGATGGACATCGACACGGTGGACATTGCCGTGGCAGCCATGGTGTACATACGATTACGGGAGATTTTGCCGAGGATATCTTTATAGGCAATAAAGTTTTCTGACTGACCCAGAATCAGGGAGCTGACGGCGTTAAAGGATTCCAGTTTGCCCATACCGTTGACTTTGGAGAGCAGGAAACCAATTGCGCGGATAATCACCGGCAACACGCGAATGTGCTGGAGAATACCGATCAGTGCAGAGATAAAGACGATTGGGCACAGCACTTTCAGGAAGAAGAATGCCAGGCCTTGATCATTCATGCTACCAAAGACGAAGTTAGTCCCTTCGTTGGCAAATCCGAGCAGTTTTTCGAACATTTCGGAGAAGCCTTTCACGAAGCCTAAACCAACGTCGGAGTTCAGGAAGAACCACGCCAGTAACACTTCGATAACAAGCAGTTGAATAACATAACGGATACGAATTTTTTTGCGGTCGCTGCTTACCAGCAGTGCGAGAATCACAACAACGGCAAGTGCCAGTACAAAATGAAGGACGCGGTCCATATTTGCTCCAAATATGAGGCAGGTTAAATTTCCGTGCACATTCTATGTAACATGGTTAAGGAAAACGAGATCTGACACACACTATAATGACGTCCTGTGACAGGCTTCAAAAATAGTGATCTGTCATACATTTCTGCTATGTTGTGTATGGAAGCTGAAAGTTATGTAAATGTGCTAACATTAAACATAACCATAACATTCAAGTCATCAATCTTTTCGTAATCATAATCTTGGTCTATCAGAGAAATCACCACAATCCATTTAAATGAATTTGATAATCATTCTCGTTTAGCATAGCATGAAACATAGCAAAGGCTATGTTTTAGAGGCACAAGATGACGAACTATCGCGTTGAGAGTAGCAGCGGACGGGCGGCGCGTAAGATGAGGCTCGCATTAATGGGACCTGCGTTCATTGCGGCGATTGGTTATATCGATCCCGGTAACTTTGCGACCAATATTCAGGCGGGTGCTAGCTTCGGCTATCAGCTACTGTGGGTTGTCGTTTGGGCCAACCTGATGGCGATGCTGATTCAGATCCTCTCTGCCAAACTAGGGATTGCCACCGGTAAAAATCTGGCGGAGCAGATTCGTGATCACTATCCGCGTCCCGTAGTGTGGTTCTATTGGGTTCAGGCAGAAATTATTGCGATGGCAACCGACCTGGCGGAATTTATTGGTGCGGCGATCGGTTTTAAACTCATTCTTGGTGTTTCGTTGTTGCAGGGCGCGGTGCTGACGGGGATCGCGACTTTCCTGATTTTAATGCTGCAACGTCGCGGGCAAAAACCGCTGGAGAAAGTGATTGGCGGGTTACTGTTGTTTGTTGCCGCGGCTTACATTGTCGAGTTGATTTTCTCCCAGCCTAACCTGGCGCAGCTGGGTAAAGGAATGGTGATCCCGAGTTTACCTACTTCGGAGGCGGTCTTCCTGGCAGCAGGCGTGTTAGGGGCGACGATTATGCCGCATGTGATTTATTTGCACTCTTCGCTCACTCAGCATTTACATGGCGGTTCGCGTCAACAACGTTATTCCGCCACCAAATGGGATGTGGCTATCGCCATGACGATTGCCGGTTTTGTCAATCTGGTGATGATGGCTACAGCTGCGGCGGCGTTCCACTTTTCTGGTCATACTGGTGTTGCCGATCTTGATGAGGCTTATCTGACGCTGCAACCGCTGTTAAGCCATGCTGCGGCAACGGTCTTTGGGTTAAGTCTGGTTGCTGCCGGACTGTCCTCAACGGTGGTGGGGACACTGGCGGGGCAGGTGGTGATGCAGGGATTCATTCGCTTCCATATCCCGCTGTGGGTGCGTCGTACAGTCACCATGTTGCCGTCATTTATTGTCATTCTGATGGGATTAGATCCGACACGGATTCTGGTTATGAGTCAGGTGCTGTTAAGTTTTGGTATCGCCCTGGCGCTGGTTCCACTGCTGATTTTCACCAGTGACAGCAAGTTGATGGGCGATCTGGTGAACAGCAAACGCGTAAAACAGACAGGCTGGGTGATTGTAGTGCTGGTCGTGGCGCTGAATATCTGGTTGTTGGTGGGGACGGCGCTGGGATTGTAGTTGAATGAGCGTCGCATCTGGCACTATTGGCGGATGCGGCGTAAACGCCTTATCCGCCCTACGCGTTAAAGAGCCGGTTTGTAGGCCTGATAAGACGCGCTAGCGTCGCATCAGGCATTGTGCTCCATTGGAGGACGCGTTTAATGGCGGTGCCCATGTCCGCGGCCTTTTCCGCGATGATCGTCACGATCGCGCCAGCCTTCACGATAGCCACGCTCATATGCTTTACGCTTATCCCAGCCACGATGATAGCCATTATCATGACGCCACCAGCGGTTTTTGCGCCATTCATAATTGCGATGCCAGTAATCACGATCTCGCCAGTGACCACCGTCCCAGTAATTACCGTAATGATCGCGATCGCCAATTTGTAATTTGATCGATGGCAGTAGGGTGATTTCACCTGCATTTGCTGCAAGCGGGGTAAATGCCATCAGGGCGGCCGCCAGAAACAGTGACCTGAACATTGTTATTCTCCTTCACGATCGAAGCCGTCAGCGGCCTGTTAACGCAATATTACGGGGAGGTAAAGCCCCGTATCATCGCCATAACTCTTAAATCATAAAGGAGAGCATTTTTTGCTAAACATTATCGTGGGGTGGCTGTTGCTTCGGACGATTGACCATCATCATCGGCTTACCTGCTAATAACAGCCATGCCGGAAGCATGACGATACAGAGCAGCGGTAGCAATGTGGTATTGGGTACAACGACTGCCGCCATAAAAAGACTTAACCAGCCATCGCGTGTTACCACCAGCACGATGCCGAGAATAGCGCAGGAAACGGTTATTGCCGCTGGAACGGCGGGAACGTGCTCATGCAGCATCAACCCTAATGCCACGCCGACAAACACTGCCGGGAAGATTCGCCCACCGCGAAAGCCACTGGCGGCAGCAACGACCAGGGCGGCAAGTTTAATTACCGCCAGCAAAAAGTAATCGCTGGTGCTGAAAGCCTGATTTGCCACCATCTGCTGCATCTCATCCAGCCCTTTAAACAGCGAAACTGGTCCACCAATAACCCCCAGAATTCCGAGAATAAATCCGCCAATACCCAGCACGAGCACCGGATTTTTCATTTGATTCATCATCGCGTGCAACCGTGGTAAGCACCATACGGCGACCATCCCTGCTGCGATGGCAATCGCCGCGACAATTGCACCGCTGAGAATATCGGTCATTTCCATCTGTCCGTAATGCGCAATGGGCAGTGAAAAATGGGGATGGAAAAATAATCCGGTAGTAAGTGCACCAGCTGCTGCCGCCATTAACGGCGCAAAAAGACGATCCCATAGCGGAACTTCACTACTGCCATTTAAGGTTTGCGAAAATATCAACGCCGCCGCAACAGGTGTACCAAACAGCGCGCCGATGGTTCCGGCAGAGGCTAAAATAGTCCACTCCATTCGGTTGACGCGCGGTAACAGACGAGCGCCAATGGCGACGGCAAGGGCGATATTGACGGTCATGATCGGATGTTCCGGCCCCAGGCTGACGCCGCCAGCAAGACCGAGAATTAATGCTACGATAAGTCTAGGTAGCGCAGAGGGCGGAACCGGTGCGCCGATCAGCGGTTCACAGGCGGGGTCTGGTCCGGCATGACCCTGGCTGAAACGGATAACCAACCCCACCGCAATACCCGTTAGCGTTAATACACCGATGATCCAGAGGGGTGAATCCTGGGCTATCCCCAGAGTTCCCGGCAGTCGTTGCCAGAGCAAATTCTGTAATACCGAGGCGATTTTCATCACCACAATCAGAATAAGACTGGACGCAATCCCAATTGCCACGGCGGGGAGCGATAATAACAACATGGTTCTGGCTCGCGGATGGAGCATGTTCTATTCCTTATGCGGGGTCAGATACTTAGTTTGCCCAGCTTGCAAAAAGGCATCGCTGCAATTGGTGCTGAAACGATAAAGTAATTGTGTGACCCAGATCGATATTTACAGGGAGCCTGCCTTTCCGGCGTTGTTGTTATGCCCCCAGGTATTTACAGTGTGAGAAAGAATTATTTTGACTTTAGCGGAGCAGTTGAAGAATGACAAAGTATGCATTAGTCGGTGATGTGGGCGGCACCAACGCACGTCTTGCTCTGTGTGATATTGCCAGTGGTGAAATCTCGCAGGCTAAGACCTATTCAGGGCTTGATTACCCCAGCCTCGAAGCGGTCATTCGCGTTTATCTTGAAGAACATAAGGTCGAGGTGAAAGACGGCTGTATTGCCATCGCTTGCCCAATTACCGGTGACTGGGTGGCAATGACCAACCATACCTGGGCGTTCTCAATTGCCGAAATGAAAAAGAATCTCGGTTTTAGCCATCTGGAAATTATTAACGATTTTACCGCTGTATCGATGGCGATCCCGATGCTGAAAAAAGAGCATCTGATTCAGTTTGGTGGCGCAGAACCGGTCGAAGGTAAGCCTATTGCGGTTTACGGTGCCGGAACGGGGCTTGGGGTTGCGCATCTGGTCCATGTCGATAAGCGTTGGGTAAGCTTGCCGGGCGAAGGCGGTCACGTTGATTTTGCGCCGAATAGTGAAGAAGAGGCCATTATCCTCGAAATATTGCGTGCGGAAATTGGTCATGTTTCGGCGGAGCGCGTGCTTTCTGGCCCTGGGCTGGTGAATTTGTATCGCGCAATTGTGAAAGCTGACAACCGCCTGCCAGAAAATCTCAAGCCAAAAGATATTACCGAACGCGCGCTGGCTGACAGCTGCACCGATTGCCGCCGCGCATTGTCGCTGTTTTGCGTCATTATGGGCCGTTTTGGCGGCAATCTGGCGCTCAATCTCGGGACATTTGGCGGCGTGTTTATTGCGGGCGGTATCGTGCCGCGCTTCCTTGAGTTCTTCAAAGCCTCCGGTTTCCGTGCCGCATTTGAAGATAAAGGGCGCTTTAAAGAATATGTCCATGATATTCCGGTGTATCTCATCGTCCATGACTATCCGGGTCTTCTCGGTTCCGGTGCACATTTACGCCAGACCTTAGGTCACATTCTGTAAATCCTTCCTGTTATATCGGGAGGTAACTCTCCCGATAATCTTTTAAATCATACAGTTAATTCAATTTTTCTTTGTGTCCCCTCACAAGGCCGACCTGCGTCACACTTCCGTACAGCGGGATTAATTCTCCAGTAAATGCATTATTTGTCTGGTAACGGCGATTTGTTTTGCACGTTCATAATTTCACTAGTCAACTATCACTGAACGAGGAATTAACGATGAGTAAGAAACTGATTGCCTTATGTGCCTGCCCAATGGGCCTGGCTCACACTTTTATGGCCGCTCAGGTGCTGGAAGAAGCGGCGGTAGAAGCCGGTTATGAAGTGAAAATTGAAACCCAGGGCGCGGACGGCATCCAGAATCGCCTGACGGCGCAGGATATCGCCGAAGCGACCATCATCATCCATTCCGTGGCAGTTACCCCGGAAGATAACGAACGTTTCGAATCACGCGACGTTTATGAAATCACTTTGCAGGACGCAATTAAAAACGCTGCGGGCATCATCAAAGAAATCGAAGAGATGATTGCCTCTGAACAACAGTAATATTCGACAGGGATAATTGTTATGGCCATTAAAAAACGCAGTGCAACCGTTGTGCCTGGCGCATCCGGTGCGGCAGCGGCAGTTAAGAATCCGCAGGCCTCTAAAAGCAGCTTCTGGGGTGAACTCCCGCAGCATGTGATGTCAGGGATTTCACGCATGGTGCCGACCTTAATTATGGGCGGTGTGATCCTCGCTTTCAGCCAGCTGATTGCTTATAGCTGGCTTAAAATTCCTGCTGAGATCGGCATCATGGATGCTCTTAATAGCGGGAAATTCTCCGGTTTCGACCTCTCCTTACTTAAATTTGCCTGGCTGTCGCAGTCCTTCGGCGGCGTGTTGTTTGGTTTTGCCATTCCGATGTTTGCTGCATTTGTGGCGAACTCTATCGGTGGCAAACTGGCGTTCCCGGCTGGTTTTATCGGCGGGTTGATGTCTACCCAGCCGACGCAACTGCTGAACTTCGATCCCAGCACTATGCAATGGGCGACCTCTTCGCCGGTGCCGTCCACCTTCATTGGTGCGCTGATTATTTCTATCGTTGCCGGTTACCTTGTGAAATGGATGAACCAGAAAATCCAGTTACCGGATTTCCTGTTAGCGTTCAAAACCACATTTTTGCTACCGATTCTTTCCGCCATTTTTGTCATGCTGGCGATGTACTACGTCATCACTCCCTTTGGTGGCTGGATCAACGGCGGTATCCGTACTGTGCTGACTGCCGCAGGTGAGAAGGGCGCGCTGATGTACGCAATGGGGATCGCCGCGGCGACAGCAATCGACCTTGGTGGCCCGATCAACAAAGCCGCAGGTTTCGTTGCCTTCAGCTTTACCACTGACCACGTATTACCGGTCACCGCTCGTTCTATCGCTATCGTTATTCCGCCGATTGGTCTGGGTCTGGCGACCATTATTGACCGTCGTTTAACCGGCAAACGCCTGTTCAACGCTCAACTTTATCCGCAGGGTAAGACCGCGATGTTCCTGGCCTTTATGGGGATTAGTGAGGGTGCGATTCCGTTTGCGCTGGAAAGCCCCATCACCGCTATTCCGTCATATATGGTCGGCGCGATTGTCGGCTCAACCGCAGCTGTCTGGCTGGGCGCAGTGCAATGGTTCCCGGAATCCGCTATCTGGGCATGGCCGCTGGTCACTAACTTGGGCGTTTATATGGCGGGGATCGCGCTGGGGGCAATCATTACTGCGCTGATGGTGGTGTTCCTGCGTCTGATGATGTTCCGCAAAGGCAAATTGTTAATCGATAGCCTGTAAGAAGGAAAATCCAGATGACATTACTCGCTTCGCTGCGCAACTGGCTTAAGGTGCAACAACTGGATGCGGTGCTTCTCTCCTCACGGCAGAACAAACAGCCGCATCTGGGGATCTCCACCGGATCAGGCTATGTGGTTATTAGCCGTGAAAGTGCGCACATTCTGGTAGATTCGCGCTATTTCGTTGAGGTGGAAGCCCGTGCGCAAGGCTACCAGCTGCATTTGCTTGACGCAACGAACACGCTTACCACTATCGTCAATCAAATCATTGCCGATGAGCAGTTGCAAACGCTCGGTTTTGAAGGCCAGCAGGTGAGTTGGGAAACCGCGCACCGCTGGAAGTCTGAACTCAATGCGAAACTGGTTAGCGCCACGCCGGATGTGCTGCGGCAAATCAAAACGCCAGAGGAGGTGGAGATAATCCGCCTCGCCTGTGGGATTGCCGATCGCGGAGCGGAGCATATTCGCCGCTTTATTCAGGCGGGGATGAGCGAGCGCGAGATAGCCGCTGAACTGGAGTGGTTTATGCGCCAGCAGGGCGCAGAAAAAGCCTCTTTTGACACCATTGTCGCCAGCGGCTGGCGCGGGGCGCTGCCGCACGGCAAAGCCAGCGACAAGATTGTTGCAGCGGGCGAGTTTGTCACTCTCGATTTTGGTGCGCTGTATCAGGGCTACTGCTGATATGACGCGCACCTTGCTGGTGAATGGCGAAGGGGTGAGCGCCGAATCTCACCCGCTGTTTGACGTCTATCAGATTGTCCTGCAGGCACAGCTCGCGGCAATCTCTGCAATTCGCCCCGGCGTGCGCTGCCAGCAGATTGACGACGCCGCGCGCCGGGTCATTACCGAGGCTGGATTTGGCGACTATTTCGGTCATAACACTGGTCACGCTATCGGCATTGAAGTCCATGAAGATCCGCGTTTTTCACCGCGGGACACCACGACGCTACAGCCAGGCATGTTGCTGACCGTGGAGCCGGGGATTTATTTGCTAGGGCAAGGGGGCGTGCGCATCGAAGATGTTGTGCTGGTTACCCCGCAAGGCGCAGAAGTGCTCTACGCCATGCCGAAAACAGTGTTGCTCACGGGAGAGGCATAATGGATTTATCGCTATTAAAAGCGTTGAGCGAGGCAGATGCGATCGCCTCCTCGGAACAGGAAGTGCGGCAGATCCTGCTGGAAGAAGCGGCTCGCCTGCAAAAAGAAGTGCGATTTGATGGTCTGGGATCGGTGCTGATCCGCCTCAATGAATCGACAGGTCCGAAGGTGATGATCTGCGCCCATATGGACGAAGTGGGATTTATGGTGCGCAGCATCTCCCGCGAAGGCGCTATTGACGTGCTGCCGGTTGGCAACGTGCGCATGGCTGCCCGCCAGCTGCAGCCGGTGCGCATCACCACCCGTGAAGAGTGCAAAATTCCAGGCCTGCTTGACGGCGACCGGCAGGGGAATGACGTTAGCGCCATGCGCGTGGACATTGGCGCGCGCACCTATGACGAAGTGATGCAGGCGGGAATTCGTCCAGGCGATCGCGTCACCTTCGATACCACTTTTCAGGTCCTCCCTCACCAGCGGGTGATGGGCAAAGCCTTTGATGATCGCCTCAGTTGCTATCTGCTGGTGACGTTACTACGTGAGCTGCACGACGCCGAACTGCCTGCGGAAGTGTGGCTGGTGGCAAGTTCCAGCGAAGAGGTGGGATTACGCGGCGGGCAAACTGCTACCCGCGCGGTGTCGCCGGACGTCGCCATTGTGCTTGATACCGCCTGCTGGGCGAAAAACTTTGATTATGGCGCGGCTAACCATCGTCAGATTGGTAACGGGCCGATGCTGGTGTTAAGCGATAAATCGCTGATTGCGCCGCCAAAACTTACCGCGTGGATTGAAACCGTGGCGGCAGAAATTGGCGTTCCGTTGCAGGCGGATATGTTCAGTAACGGCGGCACGGACGGTGGAGCGGTGCACTTAACCGGTACTGGCGTACCCACATTGGTAATGGGGCCTGCCACCCGCCACGGACATTGCGCGGCATCGATTGCCGATTGCCGCGACATTTTGCAGATGGAGCAACTTTTATCTGCCCTTATTCAACGTCTTACGCGTGAGACGGTTGTTCAACTGACGGATTTCAGATGATCTCCTGATTAACCCGGAGCGGTTATGTTAACGATTCAATTTCTCTGTCCTTTGCCTAACGGTCTACATGCTCGTCCGGCGTGGGAACTTAAAGAACAGTGCAGCCAGTGGCAAAGCGAAATCACCTTTATCAACCATCGCCAGAACGCAAAGGCTGATGCTAAAAGCTCGCTGGCGTTGATTGGAACTGGCACCTTATTTAATGACAGTTGCAGCCTGAACATTAGCGGCAGCGATGAAGAGCAGGCGCGGCGCGTGCTGGAAGAGTACATCCTGGTGCGCTTTATCGACAGCGACAGCGTTCAGCCGACGCAGGCAGAACTGACGGCGCATCCGCTGCCGCGTTCATTAAGCCGCCTTAACCCGGATTTACTGTACGGCAATGTGCTGGCAAGCGGCGTCGGCGTGGGTACGCTGACCCTGTTACAAAGCGACAGCCTCGACAGTTATCGGGCAATCCCCGCCAGTGCGCAAGATTCCACCCGGCTGGAGCACAGCCTGGCAACGCTTGCCGAGCAACTGAATCAGCAATTGCGTGAGCGTGACGGCGAAAGCAAAACTATCCTCAGCGCTCATTTGTCGCTGATTCAGGATGATGAATTTGCAGGCAATATCCGTCGCCTGATGACAGAACAGCATCAGGGACTGGGGGCGGCGATCATCAGCAATATGGAGCAGGTTTGCGCCAAACTATCTGCTTCTGCCAGCGATTATCTGCGCGAGCGGGTCAGCGACATTCGCGATATCAGCGAACAGTTGCTGCATATCACCTGGCCGGAACTGAAGCCGCGCAACAATCTGGTGCTGGAAAAACCGACCATTCTGGTGGCTGAAGATTTAACCCCAAGCCAGTTTTTGAGCCTTGATTTGAAAAATCTTGCGGGTATGATTCTGGAGAAAACCGGGCGCACCTCGCATACACTGATTCTGGCCCGTGCCTCGGCGATCCCGGTACTGAGTGGCTTGCCGCTGGATGCGATTGCCCGTTATGCCGGGCAACCTGCAGTGCTTGACGCCCAGTGCGGCGTGCTGGCGATTAACCCGAATGACGCGGTGAGCGGTTATTATCAGGTCGCGCAGACGCTGGCGGATAAACGCCAAAAACAACAGGCGCAGGCTGCCGCGCAGCTGGCCTATTCCCGTGATAACAAGCGTATTGATATTGCGGCGAATATCGGCACCGCTCTGGAAGCGCCAGGCGCGTTTGCCAACGGCGCGGAAGGTGTCGGGCTGTTCCGTACCGAAATGCTCTATATGGATCGCGACAGCGCGCCGGACGAGCAGGAGCAATTTGAAGCCTACCAGCAGGTGCTACTGGCGGCGGGCGACAAGCCGATTATCTTCCGCACGATGGACATCGGCGGCGATAAAAGCATTCCTTATCTGAATATTCCCCAGGAAGAGAACCCGTTCCTCGGCTATCGCGCGGTACGTATTTACCCGGAATTTGCTGGCCTGTTCCGCACTCAACTGCGGGCCATTTTGCGCGCCGCCAGTTTCGGCAACGCCCAGTTGATGATCCCGATGGTTCACAGCCTCGATCAGATCTTATGGGTGAAAGGCGAGATCCAAAAAGCGATCGTTGAGCTTAAGCGCGATGGCCTGCGTCATGCAGAGACGATTACGCTTGGGATCATGGTGGAAGTGCCGTCGGTGTGCTACATCATCGACCACTTCTGCGATGAGGTCGATTTCTTCAGTATCGGCTCCAACGATATGACCCAGTATCTGTATGCGGTCGATCGTAATAACCCGCGCGTATCGCCGCTATATAACCCGATTACGCCATCGTTCCTGCGCATGTTGCAGCAAATAGTTACCACTGCGCATCAGCGGGGCAAATGGGTAGGCATTTGCGGTGAACTGGGCGGTGAAAGCCGTTATCTGCCGCTACTGCTTGGGCTGGGCCTGGATGAGCTGAGTATGAGTAGCCCGCGTATTCCGGCGGTGAAAAGCCAGCTTCGTCAACTGGATAGCGAGGCGTGTCGGGAACTGGCGCGTCAGGCATGTGAATGCCGCAGTGCGCAGGAAATTGAAGCGTTACTCACCGCCTTTACGCCGGAAGAAGACGTTCGCCCACTGCTGGCGCTGGAGAATATCTTTGTTGATCAGGATTTTAGCAATAAAGAGCAGGCGATCCAGTTCCTGTGCGGCAACCTCGGCGTTAACGGGCGCACTGAACATCCGTTTGAGCTGGAAGAAGATGTCTGGCAGCGGGAAGAGATTGTTACCACCGGCGTTGGTTTTGGCGTAGCGATCCCGCACACCAAATCTCAGTGGATCCGTCATTCCAGTATCAGCATTGCCCGGCTGGCGAAACCGGTTGACTGGCAGTCAGAAATGGGCGAAGTCGAACTGGTGATCATGCTGACGCTGGGTGCTAACGAAGGGATGAATCATGTGAAAGTCTTCTCGCAGCTGGCGCGTAAACTGGTGAATAAAAACTTCCGCCAGTCGTTGTTTGCCGCGCAAGATGCACAAAGTATCCTGACGCTGCTGGAAACAGAATTAACCTTCTGACGTTAGCCCTGAAAACGGGCGCTGTACTCTCCCGGCGTCAGACTAAACTGACGCCGGAAAACGCGACAAAAATAGTCGCTATCCGGAAAACCGCAACGCTGTGCCACTTCATGAATTGACAGATGATATTTCTGCAAAATCATCCTCGCCTTCGCCATTCGCACCCAACGCACATACTCGATAAAACGCATCGTTCCATGCTGAGCAAACAGTTTTGACAGATGATTGGGCGTGATATTAAAAAACTGCGCCACGCTCTCGCGGGTGAGCGGCTGGGCATAATTATCCTAAACCCAGTTACAAATGCTGTGATAGAGAAAATCGCCGCGCGGTTGTGAATTACCCGGCGGCATATTCACCACGTTGCGGCAAAGATGCAGCAAACTTAACACCAGTGGCTGAATGATATTCTGCTCCAGCGGCGAACGGCTAAGATGGGTGAGGGCGGTAAGCATCGCTTCACCTTCACCGCGTTGCAGGCTGGGAAGCTGGGTCTGGCGAGCAGGATGCAACAACGACGTGGTGCGGCTATCGTAAAACGATAACCCAAGCCAGGTCGGTGCGAACACCAGGCTTAACAGCATCACCGGTTTGTTGTTGATCGGTAAATTAGCCGCGCGTGCCGGAATAAACAGCATTTCTCCTTCCACCATTCGCTGCTGCTTTGCTTCCAGCAGGTTGCCGTATTCGCCGCGCAGCACGATATCCAGACGGGGAAAATCAATACATAAACTGCCCACCGGTAACGAGGCAGGCTGGCTGGCAAACCAGACGCGCCCCAGTAGTTGCGGGTTAAGCACTAGGCCGCTGAACAGATCGGCGAAAAATTGTTGATCGGCGGGCAAGCCTGGTGCTTTCATGAAAGTTCCCGATTAAAGATGCATTAACTGGCGAAATTCTTTCACTTTGCTGCGGCTGACCGGCACTTCAAAATCCAGATCTTTCAGTCGCAGAATGTAGGTGTTATTAAACCACGGTTCGATTTCGCGTATTTTGTTCAGATTGACACAAAATGAGCGATGGCAGCGGAAAAAATGCGACGGCGGCAGTTTGCTGCAAAATTCGGTAATGTTCATCGGCATTACGTAGGATTCACGCCGCGTATAGACAAAGGTCATTTTCTCGTGCGCTTCGGCGTAATAGATATCGTTAATTGGCGTGACGATTATTCGCTCATCTTTCACCAGATTAATGGTGTCATTCTCACGCGTTACCGTCGCGGCAGGCGTACTGCTGGTCTGCTGTTGTTGCCAGGCCGCTTCCAGTTTTTGCAGCATCCCGGTAATACGTGACTCCTGATACGGTTTGAGAATGTAGTCAAACGCCTCCAGTTCAAACGCTTCTACCGCATGTTCTTTCCACGCGGTGATGAACACAATAAACGGTTTATGGGCGAACTGGCTGATGTTTTGCGCCAGCAACACGCCATCCAGCGACGGAATATTGATATCCAGAAAAATGGCGTCGACGCGGTTATGCTGCAAAAACTTCAACACGTCCAGACCGTCGTCAAAGGTGCCGACAATCTCCATCTGGCTGTGCTCTTTAATTAGCCAGCTCAGTTCCTGTTGTGCCAGGAATTCGTCTTCAACAATGATGACTTTCACAATATCACTCCGGCTCAAAGCAATAACGTAGCCTGTGAGGCGACTGGGGTGCGTTGGTTAGGAATGTAAAACGCAATTTCCGTCCCCGGCTCCAGGCGGCGGATATGCAGCCCCTCGCCATACAATAACTTCACGCGATGATGGACATTCAGCAGGCCAATTTTATTGCCCGGCATTTCATTCGCTTCGACCCGCTCAATCACCTTTGGAACGATGCCGTGCCCGGTATCTCGCACCGCAATGCGTACCCGATTTCCGCACTCTGCAACGCTGATGGTGACAACGCCTTTACCTTTGCAAGGCTGAATACCGTGGACAATGGCGTTCTCCACCAACGGCTGGATCAGCAGGCTGGGAATGCAGCAATTCACCTCTTCATCAATATCATAGATAACCGTCAGCTTGTCGCCAAAGCGGGCCTGCTCAATGGCAATATAGTCTTTAATTTGATACAGCTCTTTTTTGATATCGATTTGCTCATCGTCTTTTAATTCAATGTTATAGCGCAGATAACGCGACAGATTAAAGATCAACTGGCGAGCGGTATCCGGATTCAGACGGATTGACGATGAAATAGCGTTCAGAGCGTTAAACAGAAAATGGGGATTAATTTTGCTTTGCAGGGCGCGAATCTCTGCCTTATTTGCCATTTCACGTAGCTGCTCGGCGCGTGAAACCTCCAGTTGCGTGGAGATGATTTGCGACAGACCGACCGCCATTTCCTGTAATGACGAGGTGATCTGATGCGCGTGGCAGTAGTAAATTTTCAGCGTTCCGGTCACGACCCCTTTCTCCCACAATGGGATCACCAGCATGGAATGAATCTCTGGTGTGCGGTGGGCTTCATCATTGTTTTTAATGATGATTTTTCCGTAATTCATCGCCTGACGGGTAGTCGGGCTAATGAAGTCATCGCCATTCTGATAGTTATGTTCACCCACGCCAACATAGGCCAGCACATGATCGGTATTAGTAATCGCCACCGCATCGGCGTGAATGTCATCGCGGATAATTTCGCAGACCTTGCGTAATGACTCGCTATTGACATGGCGAAACAGCGGTAGCGTTTTGTTGGCGATATCCAGCGCCAGCGCTGTGCTTTGGGGATTTTCAGGTTTATCCAGCCTGATATACAACCCGCCAGAATGCTGGTGATAAAGCAGGGGATCGCCGTCACGCCGCCGATATCAATTAAATACCGGTGAATACCCGCAATCACGCCGGTAATGATGCCTACCCACGGGCCAAACAGAATCCCGCCGGACATCACCGCGATAATACGTACGTTCACCAGCGAGCCTTCTACGGGAACGCCGGACCAGGTGCTGAACAGGGCGAACAGCGAGAAAATGGCGGTAACGGCGAGCAATTCTTTTGGGGAGTGCGCCGACTTGTGCAACAGTTCGCGAAACAGGCGGATACGGATGAGAAAGAACAGGCAGATAAGCATTAACGCTGCCCGATCGAAGACCGCCAGCAGCATGTTGAATATTTCGTGCACGGGTGACTCTGAATAAGGATTAAACCTCTATGATAGGTAACCTGAAGGCTGATGACCAGCAGGCCGTTTTTAAGGAAAAACCATAAATTTAAAAGGGGATTGAAAGATAAATGGTGTATTAGCAATGTATCTCTTGATAATGCACTTCTGGCTGGTAAATTTATTGAAATTATAATGTTAATAAAATTGGTGGTGATTTTCTTGTTAGCGTAGAAAAATTTCCTGTTTTTGAAGTGGAGTTCCTCATTTAAATCCATTGATAAAAATGTTCTAAAACGCTGGACAGACAGAAATTAATCAGGCTATTTTCAAAACAGCCACCATTGTGGCAGCGTCGCTCGGACGGTCCGGGCGCTAACGTTAATCTGAGGAAATTATGGCTGACACTCGCCCTGAACGTCGCTTTACGCGCATTGATCGTCTCCCGCCCTACGTTTTTAACATCACCGCTGAACTGAAAATGGCTGCGCGTCGGCGCGGCGAAGATATTATCGATTTCAGCATGGGTAACCCGGACGGTGCGACTCCGCCGCATATCGTCGAAAAATTATGTACTGTGGCCCAGCGCCCGGACACGCATGGTTACTCCACTTCACGCGGCATTCCGCGGTTACGTCGCGCCATTTCCCGCTGGTATCAGGATCGCTACGACGTTGAAATCGACCCGGAATCAGAAGCCATCGTCACTATTGGTTCGAAAGAGGGCCTGGCGCATCTGATGCTGGCGACGCTGGATCATGGTGACACGGTGCTGGTGCCGAATCCAAGTTACCCGATCCATATTTATGGCGCGGTGATTGCCGGGGCGCAGGTACGCTCAGTGCCGCTGGTGGAAGGTGTCGATTTCTTCAACGAACTGGAGCGCGCCATTCGTGAAAGTTATCCGAAACCGAAGATGATGATCCTCGGCTTCCCGTCGAACCCAACCGCGCAATGCGTGGAACTGGAGTTCTTCGAAAAGGTTGTGGCGCTGGCGAAATGCTACGATGTGCTGGTGGTCCATGACCTGGCCTATGCCGATATCGTCTACGATGGCTGGAAAGCGCCGTCAATTATGCAGGTGCCGGGTGCACGCGATGTGGCGGTCGAGTTCTTTACGCTGTCGAAAAGCTACAACATGGCGGGCTGGCGTATCGGCTTTATGGTCGGCAACAAAACGCTGGTCAGTGCCCTGGCGCGAATCAAAAGCTATCACGATTACGGCACTTTTACGCCGTTGCAGGTGGCGGCGATTGCGGCACTCGAGGGCGATCAACAGTGCGTGCGCGACATTGCCGAACAGTACAAACGCCGTCGTGATGTATTGGTTAAAGGGCTGCATGAAGCGGGCTGGATGGTCGAAATGCCGAAGGCTTCGATGTATGTCTGGGCGAAAATCCCGGAACCATATGCGGCCATGGGATCGCTGGAATTTGCCAAGAAGCTCCTTAACGAAGCGAAGGTTTGTGTCTCGCCGGGGATTGGCTTTGGCGACTATGGTGATACGCATGTTCGCTTTGCACTGATTGAAAACCACGACCGTATTCGTCAGGCCATCAGAGGGATTAAAGCGATGTTCCGTGCCGACGGTTTACTACCCGTCAGCAGCAAACATATTCACGAAAACGCGGAATAAACACCGTCGTCAGAAATGCAAACAGGAGCCTGATGGCTCCTGTTTTTCATTGCACAGTTTGCTTTTAGATCATCAGGGCAAAAGTACCGGCCCAAACGATGACCATAAAAGAAATGCCCATAAAGAAATATTTCACTTTACATCTCTCCGCGTAATTACTGTTACGCCTGAATGACTTCATTACACCTGATACAGTGAGTTGACACCGGGCAAAGCGACCTTAAAAGCCCTGTATTTTACCGTGGGCATCACCCCAGAATTCTGAGCTAAACTGCTCGAGACGGCGCTAATGTACGCCTAAAACTGAAACGAGACAAGAGGCATTTTCTTATTTACTTTTAGTAACTTACAAGTGTCTCATATCGGCGACAGTTTAATTTCTGACGGTAATAATTAGATATTCAGCGAAGGAAAAAACTTAAGAAAAAAGCTATAAAAATCATGAGGTTATTATGGCCGATTTGAGGAGGGAAAGAGTAAGAGCAGTTTGTTAAATGTACAACGACGATTCTCCCACCGGGCGCGTTTTAAAGCGACGGTGGATCCAGAGGTACTGCTCCGGTGCGCGCATGATCTCTTTCTCGATAATCTTGTTCATATAAGCAGCGGCTTGATTTTCATCTGTCGGGTAGCCTTCCATCTCTGGGGTGATGAACAAACGATATCCGCTGTAATCCGCTTTTCTTACCATCGTTACGGTCAACATGGCTGCGCCAGAGAGACGGGAGAGAACATAGGTGCCATTGGTTGTGGCGACATTTTCCACCGCAAAGAACGGCGCGAAGGAGCTGCCTTTACGACCATAATCCTGATCGGGAGCAAACCATACCGCTTCACCTTTCTTCAGTGCACCGACAATGCCGCGCAGATTATTTCTGCCGATCATCGCTTTGTTAGAGCGCATGCGCCCACGGGTCTGCACCCATTCCATCAGCTGATTATTATGTGGACGATAGGTAGCCATCATTGGTTGGCACAGTCCCATCACGCGGCCGCCCAGTTCCAGCGACATAAAATGGACGCCGACAACCATTACGCCGCGATTTTGCATTTGTGCGCGTTTAAGGTTATCCAACCCTTCAACATCAAACCATTTACGTACGCGACTGTCGGGCCAGAACCATGCCATGCCGGTTTCTACCAGCGCCATGCCGAGTGAACGAAAGTTTTCGGCAATCATCTTCTCGCGTTCTTCCGCAGAATGCTGCGGGAAACAAAGTTCCAGGTTTTTACGGGCGATAGATTCACGACGTTTCAGGAATGGTCGCGCCATTGCGCCAATACGCGTGCCGAGAAAGCAGAGAACAGGATAAGGAAGCTGTACCCAAAGCCAGAGTACACCAAGCCCAAACCATGTGAGCCAGTAGCGAGGATGTAGAAACTCGCGGGAAAATTTGCATTGTGGAAACATAGTTACCTTCTGTAGATACGAATTGTTGTATCGCAGAAGATTCCATGTCGACAGCGGTACACTCAATTGGTTGGGCCATCATGTACGACAATGGTTCCTGTAAAGAGTGTAAAGACTAGTCAGGACATAACCACGAGGAGCATGAATGCGGTGGCTCTACTTTATCACTGGCTGACTGCTTTCAGCTACTGATTATTAATCGTGCAAAGTAAAAAATTTTCCGCACGCAATAGCGTTGCATTTAACGTGCTGTTTTCATTGATGCTTAGCAAAAATTGCCAGAGGTTAAGGATTGTCTTACTATTAAAGTGACTGAAGTTACAGGTTTTTTAGCGCGGCAGGAGGTTGAGCTATGATTTATTTATGGATGTTTCTCGCCCTGTGTATTGTCTGCGTAAGCGGCTACATCGGTCAGGTACTGAACGTGGTATCGGCGGTCTCTTCTTTCTTCGGCATGGTGATCCTCGCTGCACTCATTTATTACTTCACCATGTGGTTAACTGGCGGTAATGAACTGGTGACGGGGATATTTATGTTTCTTGCCCCGGCTTGTGGCTTGATGATTCGCTTTATGGTGGGGTATGGCAGGCGATAGTGGGTCAGGATGGCTCATTTGGGCAGGTGTTCACATCAGCATCAGACATGATTGTTCACCTGCCATGTGACAGACGCTATCGCACAGGATGAATAAGATAATTCGCCTTTGTCGGATAAGTAGGCGTGATTTCTTCTGTGAGGTTTAATGGTGGCACATCTTCTCTCATCTTAAACAAAATCGCCTGTGATGGCTGAAGTTTTGTAGAGTGTGTGGTCGTCATCGCTGATGTTTTTTCAGTCTCTTTATAGCTCCTCTCACTTACACCACCAGAAATGGAAAATGCAAAAACATTGCATGCCATAATAGAGACCAATAAAAATAAGCTGAAAAGTATTAAGTTTACTTTCATAGAAAGTTATCCTGAAAATGGTTCACTGAGAACCATACGATGTTATGGCTGTATTTACATATAATTAATCAATATTTACATCAATATAATAAATGACATCTCTTTGTGGTATATAAGAATAGTTCTCTGCGACAGGAGGCATATTCCTACAACTGTAAGACTAAATGCCGCTTTGCGATAATAACTACAATTGTAAGATAACCCTTTCAAAATGACCGTTGCTCTCTGATTTCTCATTTCATGCTCACCCAATATGATGGCGGCGTTTTCTAAAACTGTTAAAGAATGAGGTAAGTATGAAACGTTTAATTATGGCTACGATGGTCACAGCAATTCTGGCATCTTCAACTGTATGGGCTGCTGATAATGCACCGGTAGCGGCACAACAGCAAACTCAGCAAACCCAGAAAACGGCAGCAGCAGAGCGTATCTCTGAACAAGGTTTATATGCGATGCGTGACGTGCAGGTAGCGCGCCTGGCTCTGTTTCATGGCGATCCGGAAAAGGCAAAAGAACTGACCAATGAAGCTTCCGCTTTGCTGTCAGATGACAGTACCGAATGGGCAAAGTTCGCTAAGCCAGGTAAAAAGACCAATCTCAATGATGACCAATATATTGTCATTAATGCATCTGTCGGAATTTCTGAGAGTTATGTAGCAACACCCGAAAAAGAAGCCGCGATAAAAATTGCCAATGAAAAAATGGCGAAAGGGGATAAAAAGGGCGCAATGGAAGAGCTTCGCCTGGCCGGTGTTGGCGTAATGGAAAACCAATATCTGATGCCGCTTAAACAGACTCGTAATGCACTTGCTGATGCGCAGAAACTGCTTGATAAAAAGCAATACTACGAGGCAAACCTGGCGCTTAAAGGTGCGGAAGATGGAATCATCGTCGATAGCGAAGCACTGTTTGTGAACTAATGCTGACAGGCAGTATATTGAGGTAAAGGATTTAACTCCCTCCAGCCGACAATTTTTTATGACCACAATACGACAGGTTGTGGTCATAAAATTATTTGGCGCTCGCGGTTCTATAAACACGCATTTTATTTTCCTCAAAGTAAACCGCAATAATCCCGTGTCATCACAAATCATTTATTATGTTATGCTTTATGGTACGCTTTAAAAAGCGTAATCATACTCTTACTTGTAAATCACCGGCGCTTCTTACAGTTGTAAGAATAACATCACAAATGTCGCGACTCTCTCTGATTACCACGAATTAATATTTATCATATTCTTCTTTTCGTCCTCACTACTTACCATGCAGAAAGGAATTGGAAGTGGCGATAAAATAATTTTCAGTACTTGATACAGGAATTTAAAAATATCGAGTGCCGCTACGAAGATATTTTGCAGATTATTTATAGAGGGCGTTATGCCTTAAATAAACGCTAAATTAACACATATTTAATTAACTAATAGGTATTGCTATGTCAACTCCACTTCAAGGAATTAAAGTTCTCGATTTCACCGGTGTGCAATCTGGCCCATCTTGTACTCAAATGCTGGCCTGGTTTGGCGCTGACGTTATTAAAATTGAACGTCCCGGCGTTGGTGACGTAACGCGTCACCAACTGCGAGATATTCCTGATATCGATGCGCTTTACTTCACCATGCTTAACAGTAACAAACGTTCTATTGAGTTAAATACCAAAACAGCGGAAGGCAAAGAGGTAATGGAAAAGCTGATCCGCGAAGCTGATATCTTAGTCGAGAACTTTCATCCAGGGGCCATTGATCACATGGGCTTCACCTGGGAGCATATTCAAGAAATCAATCCACGTCTGATTTTTGGTTCGATCAAAGGGTTTGATGAGTGTTCGCCTTATGTGAATGTAAAAGCCTATGAAAACGTTGCTCAGGCAGCGGGTGGCGCGGCATCCACTACGGGTTTTTGGGATGGTCCGCCGCTGGTAAGCGCTGCAGCGTTGGGTGACAGCAACACCGGAATGCATTTGCTGATCGGTTTACTTGCTGCTTTGCTGCATCGCGAAAAAACGGGGCGTGGGCAACGAGTCACCATGTCAATGCAGGATGCCGTATTGAACCTTTGCCGCGTGAAATTACGTGACCAGCAGCGTCTCGATAAATTGGGTTATCTGGAAGAATACCCGCAGTATCCGAATGGTACATTTGGTGATGCAGTTCCCCGCGGTGGTAATGCAGGTGGTGGCGGTCAGCCTGGCTGGATCCTGAAATGTAAAGGCTGGGAAACCGATCCTAACGCCTATATTTATTTCACTATTCAGGAGCAAAACTGGGAAAACACCTGTAAAGCCATCGGCAAACCAGAATGGATTACCGATCCGGCATACAGTACAGCCCATGCCCGACAGCCACATATTTTCGATATTTTTGCTGAAATCGAAAAATACACTGTCACTATTGATAAACATGAAGCGGTGGCCTATTTGACTCAGTTTGATATTCCTTGTGCACCGGTTTTAAGTATGAAAGAAATTTCACTTGATCCCTCTTTGCGCCAAAGTGGCAGTGTTGTTGAAGTGGAACAACCGTTGCGTGGAAAATATCTGACCGTTGGTTGTCCAATGAAATTCTCTGCCTTTACGCCGGATATTAAAGCTGCGCCGCTATTAGGTGAACATACCGCTGCTGTATTGCAGGAGCTGGGTTATAGCGACGATGAAATTGCTGCAATGAAGCAAAACCACGCCATCTGATATTAACGGGGGCTTCTGGCTCCCAATTTATAAAAATTTCGAGGTTATTAATCATGTCAGATCAACTTCAAATGACAGATGGTATGCATATCATCGTTGAAGCATTAAAACAGAATAATATTGACACTATTTATGGTGTTGTAGGTATTCCTGTGACGGATATGGCACGCCATGCCCAGGCGGAAGGCATTCGTTATATTGGTTTTCGTCATGAGCAGTCGGCAGGCTATGCCGCTGCGGCAAGCGGTTTTCTTACCCAAAAACCGGGGATCTGCCTGACAGTTTCTGCGCCAGGATTCCTCAATGGTTTGACCGCATTGGCCAACGCAACGGTAAATGGTTTTCCGATTATCATGATTAGCGGCTCCAGCGACCGCGCGATCGTCGACCTACAGCAAGGTGATTATGAAGAGCTGGACCAAATGAATGCGGCAAAACCGTATGCCAAAGCAGCATTTCGCGTTAATCAGCCGCAGGATCTTGGCATTGCATTGGCACGCGCTATCCGGGTCTCTGTATCGGGTCGCCCTGGCGGAGTTTATCTTGATTTGCCAGCAAATGTCCTGGCCGCGACGATGGAAAAAGACGAAGCGTTAACCACGATTGTTAAAGTTGAAAATCCGTCGCCAGCATTATTGCCATGCCCGAAGTCAGTCACTAGCGCAATTTCGCTTTTAGCAAAAGCTGAACGGCCATTAATTATCCTTGGCAAAGGCGCGGCGTATTCACAAGCTGATGAACAGCTTCGTGAATTTATTGAAAGTGCTCAGATTCCATTCCTGCCAATGTCTATGGCGAAAGGGATCCTTGAAGATACGCATCCACTTTCTGCGGCAGCTGCGCGTTCGTTTGCCCTGGCAAATGCTGACGTTGTCATGCTTGTTGGTGCACGACTGAATTGGTTATTGGCACACGGTAAAAAAGGATGGGCGGCAGATACACAGTTTATTCAACTGGATATTGAACCGCAGGAAATTGACAGCAACCGCCCCATTGCTGTGCCAGTCGTTGGTGATATTGCATCCAGTATGCAAGGTATGCTGGCAGAACTGAAACAAAACACATTTACGACTCCACTGGTATGGCGCGATATTTTAAATATCCACAAGCAGCAAAATGCACAAAAAATGCATGAAAAATTAAGTACAGATACTCAACCATTAAATTACTTTAATGCATTAAGTGCTGTGCGCGACGTATTGCGCGAGAACCAGGATATTTATTTAGTTAATGAAGGTGCAAATACCCTGGATAATGCACGAAATATTATTGATATGTATAAACCACGTCGTCGTCTGGATTGTGGTACCTGGGGTGTCATGGGCATCGGTATGGGCTATGCCATCGGTGCTAGCGTGACTTCTGGTTCTCCGGTTGTCGCCATTGAAGGTGATAGTGCTTTTGGTTTCAGTGGGATGGAAATTGAAACGATTTGTCGATATAACCTGCCGGTGACGATCGTTATTTTTAATAATGGCGGCATCTACAGAGGAGACGGTGTTGATCTCAGTGGCGCTGGTGCACCATCACCAACGGATCTGTTGCACCATGCAAGGTATGACAAATTAATGGATGCGTTTCGTGGCGTTGGCTATAACGTCACCACGACAGATGAACTTCGTCATGCTTTAACCACCGGTATTCAGTCGCGCAAACCGACCATTATTAATGTGGTTATCGACCCTGCAGCAGGAACTGAAAGTGGCCATATTACCAAACTTAACCCAAAACAAGTCGCTGGTAATTAAATACTGACATCGTCTCCTCTTGCCAACTCATTATGCGATGGTGAGGGGACCCTTATCGGAAATACTATTATGCTAACATTTTTTATTGGCGATTTATTGCCTATTATCGTAATCATGCTGTTGGGTTATTTTAGCGGCAGACGAGAAACTTTTTCAGAAGATCAAGCCCGCGCATTTAATAAACTGGTATTAAACTACGCTCTTCCTGCGGCTCTATTTGTTTCTATTACCCGGGCAAACAGGGAAATGATTTTTGCGGACACTCGTCTGACCCTTGTATCACTTGTGGTTATTGTCGGATGTTTCTTTTTCTCCTGGTTTGGTTGCTACAAATTTTTTAAACGTACCCATGCAGAAGCAGCTGTATGTGCATTAATTGCGGGTTCACCTACCATTGGATTCCTGGGGTTTGCAGTTCTCGATCCTATTTATGGTGATTCCGTATCAACAGGTTTAGTGGTAGCAATTATTTCTATTATTGTTAACGCAATTACTATTCCTATTGGTCTGTATTTGCTGAATCCTTCCTCAGGAGCGGATGGTAAGAAGAATAGTAATCTGAGCGCATTAATTTCTGCGGCAAAGGAGCCAGTAGTATGGGCACCTGTTCTGGCAACGATCCTGGTGCTGGTTGGGGTAAAAATTCCGGCAGCATGGGACCCAACCTTTAATCTGATTGCGAAGGCTAACTCAGGGGTAGCGGTATTCGCTGCGGGGTTGACTCTGGCTGCACATAAATTCGAGTTCAGTGCCGAAATTGCTTATAACACCTTCCTGAAGTTGATTCTGATGCCACTGGCGCTGCTTCTCGTTGGTATGGCATGTCATTTGAACAGCGAACATTTGCAGATGATGGTACTGGCAGGCGCATTACCGCCGGCATTCTCCGGAATCATTATTGCCAGCCGGTTTAATGTCTACACCCGTACTGGTACAGCGTCATTGGCTGTGAGCGTACTGGGCTTTGTCGTCACGGCTCCCTTGTGGATTTATGTCAGTCGACTGGTTTCATAATTAATCATGTTATTGATTTTACATAAATGCCGAAGTGTCTTTTCACCTTCGGCTTTTTTCAAGGCATAAGCAAATGACAAATAATGAAAGCAAAGGGCCGTTTGAAGGCTTATTAGTTATCGATATGACACATGTCCTTAATGGACCTTTCGGAACTCAACTTCTTTATAATATGGGCGCAAGGGTAATTAAAGTTGAGCCACCAGGTCATGGTGATGATACCCGCACATTTGGTCCCTATGTGGATGGACAGTCACTCTATTACAGTTTTATTAATCATGGCAAAGAGAGTGTGGTTCTTGATTTAAAGAATGATCACGATAAAAGTATATTTATAAATATGCTCAAACAAGCTGATGTATTAGCTGAGAATTTTCGCCTAGGTACAATGGAAAAACTGGGGTTTTCATGGGAAAGGTTACAAGAAATCAACCCGCGCCTCATATATGCTTCATCGTCAGGTTTCGGACATACCGGTCCGCTAAAAGATGCTCCTGCCTACGATACCATCATTCAGGCAATGAGTGGGATAATGATGGAAACAGGGTACCCTGATGCTCCGCCAGTGCGTGTTGGTACCTCTCTTGCGGATCTATGCGGCGGTGTCTATTTATTCAGCGGAATAGTGAGTGCACTTTATGGCCGCGAAAAGAGCCAGAGAGGGGCGCATGTCGATATAGCGATGTTTGATGCCACGCTGAGTTTTCTGGAGCATGGTCTGATGGCATATATTGCGACAGGGAAGTCACCACAACGCCTGGGAAATCGCCATCCCTACATGGCACCTTTTGATGTTTTCGATACTCAGGATAAGCCGATTACGATTTGTTGTGGTAATGACAAGCTTTTTTCTGCGTTATGCCAGGCACTGGAGCTTACGGAACTGGTTAATGATCCCCGATTTAGCAGCAATATTTTACGCGTACAAAACCAGGCTATTCTTAAACAATATATTGAGCGAACGTTAAAAACGCAGGCAGCTGAAGTTTGGTTAGCCAAAATACATGAAGTTGGTGTGCCCGTCGCGCCGTTATTAAGTGTGGCTGAGGCCATTAATTTGCCACAAACTCAGGCGAGAAATATGTTGATTGAAGCCGGAGGAATAATGATGCCGGGTAATCCGATAAAAATCAGCGGCTGCGCGGACCCGCATGTTATGCCGGGAGCGGCAACGCTCGACCAGCATGGGGAACAAATTCGCCAGGAGTTCTCATCATAAATGTAAGATGTGCTGGTAAATAGCTCCCACATTAGAACATTGTGGGAGCCGCAATTTAGTCATTTTTCTGACAGAAAACAGCAATCTCCTGGTCCAGCTCTGCAATGTGTTCTTTAACAGAGTTCAGCAGCTGAAGAATTTCAGGCTTACTGTCATCTGAAGCAGGTGTTATTTCTAACTGATGGCTAATATTAATCAACTTTTGCAAATTCAGGATGTTAGCCGCACCGTGGATGCGATGAATACACTGATGGAAAGTTCTGTTATCGCCAGCTTCTAGTGCATGAAACGCAGCGGGTAGATCTTTATGCGTTTCATGCTGGAAAGTCATGAGAATCTCCTGCATCAGTTGTAGATCATTCGCCGTATTATTTTTCAGGGCTTCGATATCAAGGTGGCGATACTGAGGTGCAATATGCGCAACCTGGTGTAACTGACTTAAATGTGTTTTCAGTACATCCAGGGTCAACGGTTTGAACAAACATAAGTTCATGCCGCAACTTAACCCTTTTTCACGTTCGTTAGCCTGTGCGTTGGCTGTAAGCCCCCAGATGGGTAAGGAAGAATTTTGCTCACGGAGTTTGCGAGTCAACTCAAAACCATCCATATTCGGCATATTAACGTCAGTAATAAGCAGATCATAATGTTGCATACTGACTTTGTGTAGCGCTTGCACACCATCAGTGGCTTCATCAACATCATATCCTAATAGATTTAGCTGGCGTTTGAGTAATAGCCTGTTGGTCGGATGATCATCCGCGATTAATATGCTCAACTTTTCAGGTAGTGTGATGGGTTGTTCTGCTTTTGCCTCGACAGTCGCCACTTGCTGGCTAATTTCTACCGGGATTGTGATCGTAAATGTTGTTCCTATGCCTGGATGACTTTCTAATGATAAATCGCCCTGCATATTTTTAATTAATTCTTTGCAGATCATTAAGCCTAAACCAGAACCTGTTTGCTGACGACCTGCACTTGTTTGGCTGTAGCGCTTAAACAGTTGTTGTTGTTCTTCCTGCGATAATCCACTTCCAGAATCCATAATCGTCATTTTGATAACAGCGTGGTTGTCATCAATGTGACCCAGGGAGGTCGTAATTTTTACTGCCCCCTCGGTGGTAAATTTGAGAGCATTACTCAGTAAATTTGATAAGACCTGCTTAAACGCCTGAGGGTCGATCTTAACCAGGTAATGATCAGGAAATGTACTGCTGCAACTTAATGCGATCGATTTGCTTGCAGCAATCGCACCGAAAGAGTGACAAGTGTTCTGGACTAAAGTAGGGATATCGACCCATTGTGGTTGAAGTTGATAGTTACCCGATTCAATTTTGTCGACATCAAGGATTTCACCAATTAAGCCGAGGAGTGATTGTCCGGTGGCGTAGGCAAGTGAAATCGCCTCCACCCGTTGCTCCTTGCTAAGACCAGAACCCGACAGAAGTTCCAGGAAGCCCATAATAGAGCTTATTGGTGTTCTTATTTCGTGACTCATCGTTGCCAGAAACTGACTTTTTGCTACGGTAGCCTTTATCGCTTTATTTTTTTCTACCTCGAGTGCATTAATTAGATCACGCGTTTCAGTAATATCTTGCCAACCACAAATATATACTGCATTGTCACTTGCAGGAAGATTGCATAATGTATGCCAGTGATTAATGCATCTTTTCTCGATGCCATTATCAATTTCAAATACCTGTGTGTATATTGTTCGATTTTCTTTCGTTTCTGCTGTGACTTCATGCGCATTAGAAAAAACATCTTTAAAGGGTGAATCACTGTTTTCTAATGGTAACATTGCATTTTTGTAGTAATCCGCAGTGAAATAATGTTCAAAAGCACTATTATGACTAATGACATTACCTTGCCAGTTTACAACATAAGTTGGATTCGGTAAGGAATCCGAGAGTGCTTTTCGGAATGATATTTGGTTTTCTAAATCACCCTGAATGACTTTACGACGACGAACTGAGCGTAACAGGTAGAATCCCCATAAAAGGCTACTGCCAACTAATAAAACGGATAATGTCGTAACAATATAAAATTGCTCGCTATATAGGTCCCATGTGTCAATGGTCACATTGGGCATTTTAATCCATTTTTCCGTCAGGCGCAGAACTTCGCTTGGGGGAATTGCATTCAGTGCTTTATTAATAATATCCTTAAGTTCCGGTTCTCCGCGAGGAAAAGCGAACGAAAGCGATGCATTCGGAACGCCAGGAATAAGAAAATGATAAAGTTCATTAGGATAGTAATGATCGATCATGTAACGCGAATTTAGCTGTGTCGCGACCAGAGCATCAAGTTCACCTTCCTTAATCTTGTGAAATGCAGCGCTGGCATTATCGACCTGTATCCATTCAACCTCCGGATACATCTCTTTTAATTGCGAATGCAGCTCATAATAATATGGAATGGCAACTTTCATTCCTTTTTTTAATGTTTGTTCACTGTCAGGCGCTTTTTGCATGACAAAAACGTAAGGCGTTGTTATGAAGGCTTCAGCAAATAAAACATTATTTTCTCGATCTTCACTATAAATAGCGCCAGGTATTATATCCCATCCTCCGGGGCTAAGTTGTGTTCCAGCATGGATATTGTGTGAAACGGTGATCGGAGAAAAATTTAAACCTGTTTGCAAGGTAATAATATTAAGAATGTCCCCCATAACGCCCCGAACCGAGCCATTTTCATCCGTCATAGAATAGGGGGGCGAGTAAGGATTTTCCAGCACCTTTAAATTGGGATGCTGCTTAATCCACTGTTTTTCATGTTCAGTGAGTTCTAATGGTTTGTTCAGAAAGGCCAGGTTTCCTGTATCAAGCCAATTTTGTGATACTTCATAGCGAACTTCATTTGTTAAAGCATCAACAAATCTATTGAGTACTTCATTAAGAATGACAGATTCTTTTCTGGTCAAGAAAAAATTATATTGACGCGGCGAGTTATAATATTTCACTACATTTAAGGAGTGAGTGAAATAGCGGGAAATCATACTGCTGGTAATGATGTTACTACCAATAAAGTAATCATTGTGCCCAGCTGAGACGGATGCTAATGCCTGATATAAATTTGTAAAAGAGATAATTGTTGCTTTTGGAAATGATTGATGAATTACCTCGTCTGGGGGGTAATTTGCTACCCGAGCAATATTTACTGGTTTTGGTGAGGTAAGCGGTCGCATTGAGTCGTGAAGGGTGGTTACCAGCGCCGGAAAGGTAATTATCAATGGTTTGGTTGCAGCAATGTCATTATTAAGAGGCGGCGAAGTAACTAAATGTGATAACACTATATCGACTTCACCTTCTGCAAGCGCGTCCATTGCTTTTTGATGATCTGCGTATTCCCGGAGTGTTAATTTGATATTTAACGCTCTTTTTAAAAGATTTAAATAATCAGCATTAATACCACGAACCTGTTGCTGCGAATCGGTATGCAACAAGGTAGCCGTTTGGGACTTGTGTACTGCAATCACAAGATTTTTTTTGCTCGCTAACCAACGTAATTCCTTGTTGCTCAGACGTACTGGATCAAGTGTGACACGGTTGTTACTACTGATGCCACGATATTCGATGTAATCTTCGTCTGCGAAACTTATGGTCGACCAAAGACCACAACAGAGAAGAAAAAAATAGGGTAAAAACTTCATGTGATTAGCCGATTTTGTTACGTTGCGCGAATGTGTAAAGATCCATCAGTGATTTACATTCTAATTTTTCCATCAGGCGACTTTTATACGTGCTGACAGTTTTGTTGCTGATGAACATTTTTTCCGCAATGTCATTATTATCCTTGCCATCAAGAATATACCGCATGACACTAATTTCTTGTTTCGATAAGGAGTCGAGTTTTTGCTGGTCGGACGTTAAACTTCCAACAAACCGGTTGAGAGAGAAGGGGAAATAGCAGTAGCCATTTTTTGCAGCTTCAATAGCCGCAATGATATTGTTCATGCCTTCTTTTTTACTCACGAAACCATTAGCGCCAGCATCAGCACAATGTTTCCCGTAAAAATGGTCATTTTTAGCGGAGACGATAATAATAATTCCGCTATATTGGCGCTTCCTCAGCGTTTCTAACACCTGGATACCGTTAACTCCGGGGATATCGACATCAATGATGACGATATCAGGCTTAAGTGTTTCCACCCGCTGAACGGCGCTTCCGCCTTCAGTTAACTCCGCTAAGATTTCAATATCGTTTTTGATCAATAAATTACGAATTGCTGCGATAGCAAGAGGATGGTCATCAATAATTATTGCGTTCATAGATTATTCCCTTTGCAATGAAGCATCTCCCTTCTCCCTGTAGTAATACAGACATAAGGCGTCATCTCATTTTCTCAATAAAAATAAGAAAATCTGAGTTTCCTTTAAGATAATTCGACAAGTATACCATATAAATAGTCGGCATAAATGAAATGTCAACAATAAAATCAGGGATTATACCGATGATTTATAGTTTCAAGTTAGCACTATAAGTCTTCTCACTAATCCTACAGGCGTAAGAATTGTATTGCAAAAGCCACGGTTTAGTCCTCTGTTGTTTTTTTTGCACCTCATTTAAATTAGGCCTCCAACGTTCCTGGGATAATGTGCAACACATGCACTGTGTTTGATATGAAGAATGAATACTCTTTTCATTCAATTCATAAATTTCATCTATGCGAAATGAGAGATAATAGTGGAACAGATTAATTCAAATAAAAAACAGTCTAACAGAAAAAAATACTTTTCTTTATTGGTGATAGTTTTATTTATTGCGTTTTCAGGTGCCTATGCCTATTGGTCAATGGAATTAGAAGACATGATTAGTACAGATGACGCCTATGTCACGGGGAATGCAGATCCAATTTCTGCACAAGTCTCAGGTAGTGTCACTGTAGTTAATCATAAAGATACGAACTACGTTCGACAGGGTGACATTTTAGTTTCACTGGATAAAACTGATGCCACTATCGCACTCAATAAAGCTAAAAATAATCTGGCAAATATTGTTCGGCAAACGAATAAACTGTACTTACAGGATAAACAATACAGTGCCGAAGTCGCTTCAGCACGTATTCAGTATCAACAATCTTTAGAAGATTATAACCGTCGTGTGCCTTTAGCGAAGCAGGGGGTTATTTCAAAAGAAACGCTGGAGCATACCAAAGATACGTTAATAAGTAGCAAAGCGGCACTGAATGCCGCTATCCAGGCTTATAAAGCGAATAAAGCTTTAGTAATGAACACACCATTAAACCGTCAGCCACAAGTAGTTGAAGCGGCGGATGCAACCAAAGAAGCCTGGTTGGTGCTTAAACGTACGGATATAAGGAGTCCGGTTACTGGCTATATTGCCCAGCGAAGTGTTCAGGTCGGCGAAACAGTGAGTTCCGGACAATCGTTAATGGCTGTCGTACCGGCACGTCAAATGTGGGTTAATGCCAACTTTAAAGAAACACAACTCACGGATGTACGGATTGGTCAATCAGTCAATATTATCAGCGATCTTTATGGTGAAAATGTTGTGTTTCATGGTCGGGTGACAGGGATCAATATGGGAACCGGCAATGCGTTCTCCTTATTACCTGCACAAAATGCGACAGGGAACTGGATCAAAATCGTTCAGCGTGTACCGGTTGAAGTTTCTCTTGATCCAAAAGAACTCATGGAACACCCCTTGCGCATTGGTTTATCGATGACTGCAACTATTGATACGAAGGACGAAGACATTGCTGAGATGCCTGATCTGGCTTCAACCGTGACCTCCATGCCTGCTTATACCAGTAAGGCTTTAGTTATCGATACCAGTCCGATAGAAAAAGAAATTAGCAACATTATTTCGCATAATGGACAACTTTAATGGCAATCACTAAATCAACTCCGGCACCATTAACCGGTGGGACGTTATGGTGCGTTACTATTGCATTGTCATTAGCGACGTTTATGCAAATGTTGGATTCCACTATTTCTAACGTCGCAATACCGACAATATCTGGCTTTCTGGGAGCATCAACAGACGAAGGCACCTGGGTTATCACCTCGTTTGGCGTAGCAAATGCCATTGCGATCCCTGTTACCGGCAGGCTGGCACAAAGAATAGGCGAATTAAGGTTATTTTTACTTTCAGTCACTTTTTTTTCGCTGTCTTCCTTAATGTGTAGTTTATCGACCAATCTTGATGTGCTGATATTTTTTAGAGTCGTTCAGGGATTAATGGCGGGGCCGTTAATTCCACTGTCACAGAGTTTATTATTAAGGAATTATCCACCAGAAAAAAGAACATTTGCTCTGGCATTATGGTCAATGACCGTGATTATCGCTCCGATATGTGGGCCGATATTGGGCGGCTATATTTGCGATAACTTTAGCTGGGGTTGGATATTTTTAATCAATGTCCCTATGGGGATTATCGTCCTGACATTATGCTTAACCTTACTTAAAGGAAGAGAAACTGAAACTTCACCGGTAAAAATGAATCTACCAAGACTGACCCTGTTAGTGCTCGGTGTTGGTGGCTTGCAAATTATGCTTGATAAAGGGCGCGATCTGGATTGGTTCAACTCGAGTACAATAATAATATTAACAGTAGTATCAGTTATTTCTCTGATCTCTTTAGTCATTTGGGAATCGACCTCAGAGAACCCGATTCTTGATCTCAGTTTGTTTAAGTCCCGTAATTTCACCATTGGTATTGTGAGTATCACCTGCGCGTATTTATTTTACTCTGGAGCGATCGTCCTTATGCCGCAGTTACTCCAGAAAACGATGGGGTATAATGCGATATGGGCCGGGCTTGCTTATGCGCCCATCGGCATCATGCCACTATTGATTTCACCTTTGATAGGACGTTATGGCAATAAAATAGACATGCGGGTGTTAGTGACATTCAGTTTTTTGATGTATGCGGTTTGCTATTACTGGCGTTCTGTGACATTTATGCCAACGATTGATTTTACAGGCATCATTTTGCCACAGTTTTTCCAGGGATTCGCCGTTGCCTGTTTCTTTTTACCCTTAACAACGATTTCGTTTTCAGGCTTGCCAGATAATAAATTTGCCAATGCCTCGAGTATGAGTAATTTTTTTCGTACCTTGTCAGGATCAGTTGGTACGTCGTTGACAATGACGCTGTGGGGACGACGCGAATCGTTACACCATAGTCAGTTGACAGCAACCATCGATCAATTTAACCCCGTGTTTAATTCATCGTCACAAATTATGGATAAATACTATGGTTCGCTTTCAGGAGTTCTTAATGAAATTAATAATGAAATAACCCAGCAGTCACTTTCTATTTCTGCAAATGAGATTTTCCGTATGGCGGCTATTGCTTTTATCTTACTTACGGTTTTGGTTTGGTTTGCGAAACCGCCGTTTACAGCGAAAGGCGTTGGGTGATGATAAAAGGAGGGGGTTATAGCGGGTAAGACCGGGGATCTTAAGTCTGCGCCATCGGCAGCATCGCTCACCCAGGGAAAGGATTGCGATGTTGCGTTGAAACGTTATTAACGGCCTTTTGCCAGATATTGATTCATCTCTTCTTCCGGCACCATTCCACCTCCCGTCGCCCACACCAGATGAGTGGCATTACGCAATTGTTCTGCGCTGAAACCGTGCATCTGTTGGTAACTTACTGATGCACACACGCGCTGAGGTCCGGCCATACCCGCCAGTGCTGAAGGTTCAAGACGAATACCTTCTTCCTGCGCCAGCCAGCCAAGCATGTCATACATGGTTTGATCGCTAAGGGTATAGAAGCCATCCAGCAGACGCTCCATTGCCCGCCCGACAAAGCATGATGCGCGACCAACTGCAAGGCCATCCGCTGCGGTAAGGTTGTCGATACCAATATCCTGAACAGAAATCTGATCGTGTAATCCTGTATGGACGCCTAACAACATACAAGGGGAGTGCGTTGGTTCGGCAAAAAAGCAGTGAACATGATCGCCAAACGCCAGTTTAAGCCCGAATGCGACGCCACCAGGACCACCGCCAACACCACACGGCAGATAGACAAACAGAGGGTTATCAGCATCGACGATACGGCCTTGCTGGGCAAATTGCGCTTTAAGACGCTGGCCAGCAACGGAATACCCAAGGAACAACGTGCGGGAATTTTCGTCATCAATAAAGAAACAGTTCGGGTCAGACTGCGCTGCTTTACGTCCTTCCTCGACGGCAACACCATAATCTTGCTCATATTCCACGACCGTAACGCCATGGCTGCGCAGTTTCGCTTTTTTCCATGCCCGGGCATCAGCAGACATATGAACTGTCACCTTAAAGCCAATGCGGGCGCTCATAATGCCGATTGATAACCCCAGATTTCCGGTTGAGCCCACAGCAATGCTGTATTGGCTAAAGAACTGTTTAAACTCCGGAGAAAGCAGTTTGCTGTAGTCATCATCAAGCGTCAGCAACCCCGCTTCCAGAGCCAGTTTTTCTGCATGTGCCAGGACTTCATAAATCCCGCCGCGTGCTTTTATAGAGCCGGAAATGGGCAAATGGCTATCTTTTTTCAGTAGGAGTTGCCCGCTGATCGGTTGTTGATATTCCTTTTCCAGCCGTTTTTGCATAGCCGGAATGGCAACCAGTTCTGATTCAATAATCCCCCCAGTGGCAGCTGTTTCAGCAAATGCTTTTGCCAGATAGGGTGCAAAACGGGATAAGCGCGCATGGGCGTCCTGAACATCCTGTTCGGTCAGGCCAACATAAGGTAAACCTTCAGCCAATGAGGTCGTGCTAGGATTAAACCAGGTGGTTTCTTTAAGAGCAACCAGATCCTTTACCAACGGATACTGGGCGATGAGCGAGTTCATTTTAGCGTTTTCCATAGTACGTCTCTTTGCGCTTAGATGATAAATGACAGCAGGAATGTGCCCGCCAGAGCGACGACTGAAGCGATAAATGTCGCTGTCGTATAGTATTTAAATGTTTCATTGAGCGTAGCGCCGCAATATTGCTTCACCAGCCAGAAAAGCGAGTCCGTAACGATCGTGCAGCCAATTGCACCTGAACCGATAGCAATCGCAATAATTTCCGGGCTGATGTCGGGATACAGTGGCAGCACAATGATCCATATTTATATTTTCTTCTCCAGGTTGGCGATGCCAGTTGGCATGTTTTACTTACTTGCCTATATGGTTACTCGTTGGCGAGAACAGAGGCGGAATTGGGGACAATTGTCCGGGAATTATTGTTATTTTTTATTGTATTGCTGTGTCAGGTGATAGGGCGTTGGATCTCGCCAGTGACGTCTGTTTCTGCTACAGTGCCCGTTTTACGGCAAACGGCTTGGGTATGGCTTCATTAAAGGATGTCGCACGCCTGGCGGGAGTGTCGATGATGACAGTCTCCCGGGTGATGCATAATGCAGAATCTGTGCGTCCTGCAACGCGTGACCGCGTATTGCAGGCAATCCAGACCCTGAATTATGTTCCTGATCTTTCCGCCCGTAAGATGCGCGCTCAAGGACGTAAGCCGTCGACTCTCGCCGTGCTGGCGCAGGACACGGCTACCACTCCTTTCTCTGTTGATATTCTGCTTGCCATTGAGCAAACCGCCAGCGAGTTCGGCTGGAATAGTTTTTTAATCAATATTTTTTCTGAAGATGACGCTGCCCGCGCGGCACGTCAGCTGCTTGCCCACCGTCCGGATGGCATTATCTATACTACAATGGGGCTGCGACATATCACGCTGCCTGAGTCTCTGTATGGTGAAAATATTGTATTGGCGAACTGTGTGGCGGATGACCCAGCGTTACCCAGTTATATCCCTGATGATTACACTGCACAATATGAATCAACACAGCATTTGCTCGCGGCGGGCTATCGTCAACCATTATGCTTCTGGCTACCGGAAAGTGCGTTGGCAACAGGGTATCGTCGGCAGGGATTTGAGCAGGCTTGGCGTGATGCTGGACGAGATCTGGCTGAGGTGAAACAATTTCACATGGCAACAGGTGATGATCACTACACCGATCTCGCAAGTTTACTCAATGCTCACTTCAAATCGGGCAAACCAGATTTTGATGTTCTGATATGTGGTAACGATCGCGCAGCCTTTGTGGCTTATCAGGTTCTTTTGGCGAAGGGGGTACGTATCCCGCAGGATGTCGCTGTAATGGGCTTTGATAATCTGGTTGGCGTCGGGCATCTGTTTTTACCGCCGCTGACCACAATTCAGCTTCCACATGACATTATCGGGCGGGAAGCTGCATTGCATATTATTGAAGGTCGTGAAGGGGGAAGAGTGACGCGGATCCCTTGCCCGCTGTTGATCCGTTGTTCCACCTGATATTATGTTAACCCAGTAGCCAGAGTGCTCCATGTTGCAGCACAGCCACTCCGTGGGAGGCATAAAGCGACAGTTCCCGTTCTTCTGGCTGCGGATAGATTCGACTACTCATCACCGCTTCCCCGTCGTTAATAAATACTTCCACGGATGATGTATCGATAAATATCCTTAGGGCGAGCGTGTCACGCTGCGGGAGGGGAATACTACGGTAGCCGTCTAAATTCTCGTGTGGGTAATACCGCCACAAAATAAGTCGCTCAGATTGGTTATCAATATACAGCCGCATTCCAGTGCCGAGCTGTAATCCGTAATGTTCGGCATCACTGTTCTTCAGCGCCCACTGCAACTGAATCTCAACTGCTTGCGCGTTTTCCTGCAAAACATATTTATTGCTGATTCTGCGGGGAGAGACAGATTGATGCTGCTGGCGTAACGACTCAGCTTCGTGAACCGGGCGTTGTAGAAGTTTGCCATTGCTCTCTGATAGCTCGCGCGCCAGCGTCATGCAGCCTGCCCATCCTTCACGTTTTGAGGGCATTGGCGATTCCCACATATCCATCCAGCCGATAACAATACGCCGACCATCCTTCGCTAAAAAGCTTTGTGGTGCATAAAAGTCATGCCCGTTATCAAGTTCAGTAAAATGCCCGGATTGTGCAAAAAGTCGTCCTGGCGACCACATTCCGGGTATTACGCCACTTTGAAAGCGATTTCGGTAACTGTATCCCTCGGCATTCATTCCCTGCGGGGAAAACATCAGATAATGCTGATCGCCAAGGCTGAAAAAGTCCGGACATTCCCACATATAGCTTTCACCCGCATCAGCGTGGGCCAGTACGCGATCGAAGGCCCATTCACGCAATGAACTGCCGCGATAAAGCAGGATCTGCCCCGTGTTGCCTGGATCTTTCGCCCCGACTACCATCCACCATGTGTCGGCTTCACGCCACACTTTAGGATCGCGGAAGTGCATGATTCCTTCTGGTGGAGTGAGGATCACACCCTGTTTCTCGAAATGAATACCATCCCGACTGGTAGCCAGACATTGTACTTCGCGAATTGCATCGTCATTACCTGCACCATCGAGCCAGACGTGTCCGGTGTAGATAAGTGAGAGGACACCATTGTCATCGACAGCACTACCTGAAAAACACCCGTCTTTGTCATTATCGTCTCCTAGCGCTAGCGCAATAGGCTCATGCTGCCAGTGGATCATATCGTCACTGGTGGCATGTCCCCAGTGCATTGGTCCCCAGTGTTCGCTCATCGGGTGATGTTGATAAAACGCGTGATAACGATCGTTAAACCAGATCAGGCCGTTTGGATCGTTCATCCATCCGGCAGGAGGCGCGAGGTGAAAATGGGGATAGAAAGTGTTACCCCGGTGCTCATGAAGTTTTGCTAGTGCGTTTTGCGCCGCATGCAATCGAGATTGCGTCATTTTAATCATCCTGGTTAAGCAAATTTGGTGAATTATTAACGTTAACTTTTATAAAAATATAGTCCCTTACTTTCATAAATGCGATGAATGTCGCAAATGTTAACGTTAACTATGGCGTTTTGTGATCGAATATGCATGTTTTAGTAAATCCATGACGATTTTGCGAGAAAGAGGTTTATCACTATGCGTAACTCAGATGAATTTAAGGGAAAAAAATGTCAGCCAAAGTATTAATGCCGATCAGTTAAGGATCAGTTGACCGATCCAGTGGCTGTGTAAGAATCCGGAAACGCTCACTTGTTTCCGGATTTTTTTATGCACATTGGACA